>JBGOVA010000278.1:0-4468 GCA_041477875.1 Micropepsaceae bacterium
CGCAAGCCGCGCTGCCATCGCGTCGCCGTCCGGCGTCTGGATCGCCTGATAGATCGCAAGCGGCAAGGTCTGCGTCTCGCCCGGAATGTTGGAGGCGAAGGTGATGACCGCGCCGAACTCGCCGAGGCTCGCCGCGAACGCGACAACCGCGCCCGCAAGAATCCCGGGCAGCATCAACGGCAGCGTGATCGACGCAAAGCGGTCGAGCGCACCCGCGCCCAGCGTACGCGCGGCGTCCTCGAGCCCCCGGTCGACCGCTTCGAGCGCGAGCCTGATCGCGCGCACCATCAACGGAAACGACATCACTGCGGTCGCAAGCGACGCGCCCGCGCTGGTGAACGCCAGCCGCACGCCGAAGGTATCATAGAGATAATGTCCAATCGGCCCGCGCACGCCGAACCCGAGCAGCAGCAGATAACCGACCACGACCGGCGGCAACACCAGCGGCAAATGCACGAGCCCGTCGAACAGCGTCTTTCCCGGAAACCGCCCGCGCGCCAAAGCCCATGCGGTCAGGACTGCGAACGGCAAACTGAACGCGACCGAGCGCAATGCAACGGTGAGGCTTAGCCACAGCGCTTGTAGTTCCGCTTCGTTCAACACAGCTCGCTCACTTGGGCGCGGCGACCACGATGAATCCGTATCGCGCAAACGCGCCCGCCGCTTCCCCGCCGATCATATAGTCGAGAAAGGCCTTGGCCTCGCGGCTCTCCGCCCTTGCGGTTAACGCCACCGGATAAACGATCGGCGGATGCGTGTCGGCGGAGAAGACGTCGATCGCCCTCACCTTTGGTTCGGCCTTCGCGTCCGTTTCGTAGACGATCCCCAACACCGCTTCGCCGCGCGCCACATAGGCAAGCGCCGCGCGCACATTTTCCGCCCGCACCAGCTTCGGCGCCACCGTGTCCCACACGCCGAGCGAGGTGAGCGCCGCCTTCGCATACCGTCCCGCCGGCACGGTGTCGGGATCCGCGACCGCGAGCTTGCCGTCGCCGAGTGCCTGGGCCAACGCGAATCCGGGTTTGATCCTGAGTGTAATGCGACTGTCTGCGGGCGCGATCAACACCAGACGGTTCGACAGCAAATCCCGCCGCGACGCCGTGCGGATCAGTTTGCGCCGGTCGAGATAATCCATCCACTCGGCGTCGGCGGAAAAAAACACGTCGGCCTCCGCCCCCGCCTCGATCTGTCGCGCAAGCAACGACGACGCGGCAAACGAGAATCTAACGTGCCCCCCACCCGACGCCTCGAAGTCCTTGCCGATGTCCCGCAGCGCATTGGTCAAGGACGCCGCCGCGAACACCGTGACCTCGCGTTCCGCGCCCCGCGCACCGAGCGCCAACGCGCAAGATAAAAGTAGGCCGAGAAGAAAGCCGAGGTGCCGCATGTTTCAACTCCAGCGTTATCTTCAGGCAAAGATAACGCGTCGCGCGAAAGAAGCAAACGCGAGGGCGGCAGCCGAATCCTTGGCGTTTGGGAAGTGCGGTCCTATGCCCCGCTCGCGAACAATGCCGCGATCACAAGGATGAGGCCGACCAGTGAGATCAGCCAGACCAGTGTGCGGATCACCGGCACACCCGCCGCGTAGAGCGGGACATAGATGACGCGCGCCACGACGTAGACCTGCGTGCCCAAGAGCGTCATCCAGGAGAACCGCCCCATCGCATGCGTGGCGAGCACGGCCACGGCGAAGAACGGAAACGTCTCCATGAAGTTGCGAAAGGCGCGATCGAGGCGCCCGGCAACCGCGCTGACCGGCGGCGGCGCGCCATCGCGGGCGCTCACATTCCAGGCGATCCCGCGCTGGCTGTTGCCGGCCCGCGCCGCGATGAGAAGCTGCGCCAACCCCAGGATGATGGCGAACGCCAGCATCGTGAATTCGACCGACAACCCCGCCACCGAAAGATTGGGCAGCGGCAGATCGCGCAGACTCTGCACCCAGGCGTCGATATCCATGATGTTCCCCCGAACGAATGGCGTGACGCTCACCATAACGAAAAAGCCCTGCGGTGCACATCCATCGCTATCTCCGCCCAAAGACAACGCCCGCGCAAGCTTCGGCGCTTTGCAAAGTCGCGGCGCCTGCGCCACAGTGACGCCATGGCGCGCATCACGCTTCGCATCGATCTGGACGGCAAGGGTTCGATCGGCCCCGGCAAAGTCCGCCTGCTCGAACTCATCGACGAACACGGCTCGATCCGGCGCGCCGGCTCCTCGCTCGGCATGAGCTACGCACGCGCGTGGGGCCTCGTGCGCGACCTCGGCGCAACCTTCGGCGAACCCGTGGTGAACGCCTCGCCCGGCGGCAAGTCCGGTGGCGGCGCAACGCTGACCCCGCTCGGACGCAAGGTGATTGAGAGCTATCGCACGGCCGAACGCCGCGCGACTGCCGCGGCCAAACCGCAGATCGCGCTCCTCAAACGGCGCGCGAAGTAGACACCACCTACCGCTTCCAGCCGAGAGCCATCAGCGCCACGCCATAGGCGCCGAACGCGACGAGACCAAGCAGCATCAAGTAGATTTCGTTGCGCAGCTTCGCGATGTCGGCGAGCGCGTCCATCAACGGCGTGGCGACGAGAAATGCAACGACGGCTGAAAACACTGCCGCCGCGATGATCCGCGGGCCCCCGACCGTCAAACGCTCATCCAACTTCAAGATCCCGCGCGACGCCGCAAACGCCGCCAGCATCGCCAGATTGAGCCACGCGCCGACCGACGTGCCGAGCGCGAGGCCGACGGCGCCGAAGGAAAAGCCCACGATCAGCAGCAGCTTCACGCCGAGATTGACCACGATCGATACGATCGTCGCGATGACCGGCGTGCGCGTGTCGCCGCGCGAATGGAACAGCGGCGTCACCGTGCGCAGCAGCACGAATGCCGGCAATCCCGTCGCATAGGCGATCAGCACGGCGCCCGCCGCGTTCGCCGCCGCGATGTCGAACGCCCCGCGCGCGAACAGGCCCTGCATGATGGCGTCCGGAAAGGCAAAGAACGTCGCGACGCACGGCAACGTCAGCAGCAAACCTAATTCCGTCGCGCGGTTGAACGAGCGCGCGGCCTTTACCTCATCGCCGCCCGCCACCGAGCGCGACAATTCGGGCAACAGCACCGTGCCGAGCGCGACGCCGACGACGCCCATCGGCAATTGATTGACGCGGTCGGCGTAGTAGAGCGACGTCAATTCGCCCACGGCAAGGAAGCTCGCGATCATGGTGTCGGCCAAGAGCGAAATTTGAACCCCGGCGGCCCCGACCGCCGCGGGGCCGAACCGCCGCGCGAAAACGCGCACGTCTTCGGTCAGCCGCGGCCAAAGCGGAACCACGGGCAGATTCGCCGCGCGCGCCGCGACGACCAACAGCGCAACCTCCGCCACGCCGCCTGCAAGCACACCCCACGCCGCCGCATGCGCGGCCGTCGGAAAAAGGAAGGCAACGGACAGCGATGCCGCCATCGCGAGGTTCAAACAGATGGACGCCGCCGCCGCCGCCCAGAATTTTTGCTCCGCATTCAGCATGCCGCCCAAATGCGTGACGACCGCGACGCACAGCAGATACGCAAAGGTTATGCGCGTCAGCTCGACGGCAAGCGCCATCTGCTCCGGGCGCTCGACGAAACCGGGCGCAAGCACCGCCACCACCCACGGCATGGCAACGAGCGCCACCGCCAGCAGCACCACCTGAATAGCGATCTGCCACCCCAGCATATTGCGCGAGAACGTCGCCGACGCTTCGCCGCCGCCGCGCCGCAAACTCGAATAAAGCGGCACGAACGCGGCGTTGTAGGCGCCCTCGGCGAAGATCGTGCGGAAATGATTGGGCAGCCGGAACGCGACCAGGAACGCGTCCGACAGCGGCCCCCGTCCGAGCACGGACGCCATGATGATGTCGCGGACGAAGCCGGTCAGCCGGCTCAGAAGCGTGAATCCGCCGACGGAAAGCAGTGAGCGAAACATGGAGGAGGGACTCGTGCCGTTGGCTCGCCCGTGACGGCTGAGAATCGCACGGGCCACGCTCTACATACGCATGACGGCGGTCACAGGAAACCGGATAACTTCAGGCGATTCGCCCGTCAGGCATCACCACGACCACCGCCCGCCGATCGACAGGGTCTGCACGGTCTGATCGGGGCTCAGCGACACGTCGTAGTCGGCGTAAAGCACTGCGTCCGCCATCAGCGGCACGGTGACGCCCGAACCCACGATCAGGCTGTCGCGCGCAAACTCCTGGCCCCTTACGACGAAGGGCACGTTGGGCGAACTCGACAGGGCCGCGCTGAATGTCGCGTGATCGTCGAGATATTCGTGTCCCCACATCACGCGCGCGTCGGGCACGATCTTGCGCCCACTCTCAAGCTCGATCGGCAACGCGACGCGCGCGCCCAGCATGCTCTTGAGCGACTGGTGGTCGGCCTGGTCGACCATCAGCAAGTTCCCACCTGCCGTGCCGCGTTCGCGATAGGCGTCGGTTTC
>JBGOVA010000080.1:0-17818 GCA_041477875.1 Micropepsaceae bacterium
CCTTTATGGCCTCTCGAGGCTTTCGGTGTGGTGGCTGCGCCTCGGCATTGCCATCGAGCGCATCAAACCCGGCTGCCCGCAGCAGAACGGGCGCCATGAACGCATGCATCTGACGTTGAAGCTCGAAACCACCAAGCCGGCGGGCGGAAACTTCCTTCAGCAGCAGGCTAAATTCGACGCTTTCCTCGATGACTACAACAACGAGCGCCCGCATCAGGCGCTCGCCATGCGCTCACCCGCAGAGTTCTATCGCGCTTCAACCCGCGCCTATAGCGGACTGCCGGAGCTCGACTACCCCTTCCACGACAAAAGCGTGACCGTCACCACATGCGGCCGCATCTGCTTCAACAGGCAGAAAATCAATCTGAGTCAGGTCTTCGCCGGACAAAAGATCGGAATCAAGCAGATCGACGAGCGCATTTGGCTCGCAAGCTTCATGGAGTACGATTTGGGATACTTCGACGATGAGACATGCAGACTGGAACCACTCCAAAACCCTTTCGGGCCAAAAGTGTTACCTATGTCTCCGGTATGATCCGTAACCTATGTGTCCGGAATGGACCCAGAATGGACCCAAAGGCAGGTGGCGGAGCCGGAGGGATTCGAACCCTCGATACGGCTTTTGACCGTATAACGGTTTAGCAAACCGCCGCCTTCAGCCTCTCGGCCACAGCTCCGCAGAACCCCGCGCTCGCAGGGCCGGCCTTTTTGCCCTTATCCGATCTTGGATGCAACCCGGCAGACGAGCGAAGCGGCTAACTCTTCGTCAGGAAATCCAGCCGATAGGCATAGCCGCGCATCACCGGACGATAGCTCGACCGGCCGCGGCCCTTGCGCTCTTGCTCTTCGAACCACGCGCGCACTTCCGGGCGGAAGCGCACGTGGAATTGGTCGAGCCACGTGCCCAGCATCTTCTTGAACCAGCGCGGCAAGCCTTCCTGATCGCCGAAATCCACGACGTGTATGGTTCCGCCGGGCTTGAGCTGCGAGAACCCATGCTCGAGCGCATCACGCCAATCGTCCATCATCGACAGCGAATAGGAATAGATCAGCCGGTCGAACGGCTTCGTGTGGCCCATCATCTCGGGCGTGAAATTCGTCGACAGCGCGGTCGCAAGCTTGATCTGCCCGCTAATGCCCGCCGCCTGCACTGCCGCCGCCGCTGTCTTCAGCATCTCCGCCGACGCATCGATGCCGTAGAACATGGCTTGGCGGTGGCGCCTGGCGAGCAAGATGAGATTGCGCGCCGTGCCGCAACCGACCTCGCATATATGATCGAGCTTGCCGACCGGCAGCTCGGCAATCAGGCGGTCGCGTCCGAACAGATAATACTTGCGGGTCAGATCGTAGATATATCGCTGATGGCGATACATCTGATCCATCGCCACCCGGGCGTCTGACGTCATCAAGCGTCCTTCAAACCATAGACGTGGAAGCCGCCATAGATCGACGAGCGGTCCGCGTCGAAATAGGCCTGCGCGTTGATCGCGTCGTATTGCCAATGGCCGATCACGTCGGCCGGCAATTTGCGCTCAAGCGGCGAGTCGGGCCCGGCGGTGCGGAAAATAACCCGCGCGCCCGGCGCGGCCGTGCGCGTGATCTGGCGCCACAGCGCGGTGATCTGCTCTTCGTTCATCCAATCCTGCGCGTCGAGCAGAACATAACAGTCGAGGCTCTGCACGGGTTGCCCGGCGAGGAAGTCGGTCATCGATGCCAGGTGCGTCTCGACCCGATCCGTGCGCAGGCGAACGACGTTGTAGGTCTCCTCCTGCAAATAGGCGGGCACCGCTCCGCGGTCTTCCGTGTCGTAGCGCCGTCCGAACGCCTGCCAGGCGAAATAGTTCTCCGAGATCGGAAAATCGCACGCGAGCTTTTCGATGCGCCGACGGATCAAAGCGGCCGGGTCGCCGCCGGATGCCTTGTTGAGTTCCTCGTATTGGGCGGGCGGAATGCCGAGCGCATAGAACGACACGGGCAGCTTCGACAACGCCCTCACGAACTTCGAATCGAACAGCGGGGCGATCGTGCGATTGAAAATTGCCCGCTGCTCTTCCGGCGTGCGCGCCGTCAGCATCTCGTTCAACCGCTTGCCGTGAAAACGCGCAGCGGTCTGGAGAATGCCCAGGAAGCGCCCC
Source organism: Micropepsaceae bacterium (assembly GCA_041477875.1). Lineage (GTDB taxonomy): Bacteria > Pseudomonadota > Alphaproteobacteria > Micropepsales > Micropepsaceae > SZUA-430. The sequence goes on from JBGOVA010000080.1 coordinate 2,136, forward strand.
AACAAACCGTAGCGATAGAGGTTGCGCGCGAACATATTGATGCGCCGCCCGCGCAGGGGAATCCAATTCTCCCAATATCTGCGCGTCGTTTCATCCAACCGGTCGACCAAAAACGTATCGTATTTCGCGCGATTGTCTTTCGTATTCGCGTAGCCGAAAAACTGGAAGAAATCCTCATAGGTCGGCAGATAGCTCAACGCCGCGAGCTTCAGCCGCGTCAGCGCGATGTGGTTCGGATTGAGGTCGACCGCGATCACCTTGGCGGGGTTCGCGGCGAGATAATTGACCACATTGCAGCCGCCGGACGCGATCGTGATGATCCGGCTTGAGGGCTGGATACGCAGAGCCGCCATATCGACGGTGGGATCCTCCCAAATCTGGTTGTAGACAAACCCTTGGAACATCAGTGTAAAGAGTCGTTCCAAGACGCCGCGTTTCGATGTCAGACTGTGATTGACCGCGGCTTCCTTCAGAAGTTTGTTGCCCATGATGTGGTGCTGAATCCGATCTATGCGCCGACCTGCCGGCCCAAGGGGGCATGCGGCGCGAAGCGGCTATTTAATGCGGGAGCCCTTGGCTTGCAATCGACCACCTTATGACGATCCGTTCCAAACTCCAAAAACCTCGGCAAAGAGTGACGCATCCCGCCCCACGGGCGCGGCAGGCGCCGTCGACGCCGACCTCCCCCGCGATTTCACAAACGGTGCTCGCGGCCCTGACGCGCCAGGAAGAAGGCGCCTCGCTCGATCTCGCGCTGTCGCGCGCGTTGAAAGACGCACCCGGCCTGAACCCGAACGACCGCCGCCAAGCCGTCCACGATCTCCACGCCATCAACCGCCGCCGCATGCGGCTGACCTGGCACTTGGGGCAGGAGCGTTCGCGCGTCACGCCGCACCACCTCTTTCTGGCATGGGCCGCATTCGAATCACGCGCGGAACCGAAAGGCGGCCGCTATTCCGACAACGACCGTGAGCTGATGAGCCGCATCGCCAGGCGCACATTCGACGATCCGGCCTTGCCCCAAGCGACGCGCGTCGAATGTCCGCCCGCGTTCGAACGCGAGCTGCGCGCGGCACTCGGCGACGAGTTCGAGCGGGAGATGCAAGCCTCGCTCGAGCAACCCCCGGTGGACCTCCGCGTCAACCTTCTCAAAACGTCGCGCGATGAAGCCCAGGCCCGTTTGAAAGCCGAAGGCATTTTTTCAAAGCGCATGCCCTTCAGCCCTTGGGGATTGCGCTGTCCGAACGGCACCAACGCCTCGTCGACGTCGGCATTTCGCGACGGCCTGATCGAATTCCAGGACGAAGGCTCGCAACTCGCGGCGCTGCTGTGCGATGCGCAGCCGGGGATGCAGGTGCTCGACTTCTGCGCCGGCACCGGCGGCAAGACGTTGGCGCTCGCCGCCACGATGAAGAACAAAGGCCACATCGTCGCCTGCGACCTGAGCAGCGTGCGCCTCGCGCGCGCCAAACAACGCCTGAACCGCGCGGGCGTCGAAAACGCCGAACGCAAACAGCTGCCGGCCGAAGACGATCGCTGGATGAAGAAGCCTTACGCGCGCTTCGATCGCGTGCTGGTCGACGCGCCGTGCTCCGGCACCGGATCGTGGCGCCGCAATCCGGACGCACGCTGGTCGACGCAGGCGAGCAACATCGACGAGCTGACCGCGCTTCAAGACGCAATCCTCGCCCGCGCGGCGCGATTCGTGAAGCCGGGCGGGCGCCTGATCTATGCCACATGCTCTCTCCTGCCGCGCGAAAACGACGCGCGCCTCGCAACCTTCTTGGGCAAGCACCCGGAGTTCGAACAGCATGACGCGCGCGAAACATGGCGCACACTGACAAACCAAGATTGGCCAAACGCAGGCGAGAGCGTTCTGCGCCTATCGCCTGCGCGTCACGGCACGGACGGCTTTTTCGCGGTTATCTTAGGCCGCGCCAACCGGCCATAAATTGGGCATAGTCGGGCGAAACTGTCCGCGGCTCGTCAGGGGATACGAATGCGCCCGCCCTTCTATATCCGCCAACTGAAGCAAGACCTCGAAGTCTGGATCTCCAAAGGCCTCGTCCCGGAGGAAAGCCGCGAAGCGATCCTCTCGAGCGTGGGCGCAAGCGCGGGCGGGCGGCGGGTGGATGTCATCTTCGCGATCTTCGGCGTCATCCTCATCGGCGCCGGCGCGATGTCATTCGTCGCTGCGAATTGGGCGGAGATGGAGAAACTCACGCGCCTAATTGTTCTCTTCGGCAGCATGTGGGCCGCCTATGCCGTCGCCATCTGGTTCACGGCCAGCGGACGCGCGGCCATCGGCCAAGCCTTCGTGCTGCTCGGCGTCATCCTATTCGGCGTGAACATCTGGTACATCGCGCAGACCTACAACATCAGCGCGCATTATCCCGACGGCACACTGCTTTGGGGCCTGGGCGCTCTCGCCGCAGCGGCGCTCGTGCCCTCGCGCGCCGCACTCGCCACGGCGCTGGTCCTCGGCGGTTTGTGGAGCTGGCAGGAAACGCAGGACTTCGGCCATCTGCTCCACGTCCCGTTCCTCGCTTACTGGGCGGCCTGCGCGGCCTTGGCCTGGTACATGAACTGGCGGCCCGGCATTCACCTCTCGGCCCTGGCGTTGATCTTCTGGCTGGCGATCAACTTCGAAAGCCTGCAGCGACTGCTCGGTTGGGGCGACGCGGAGATTCTGACCATCTACATTTTCGCGCCGCTCGCACTCTGGTCGATTTCTCAGCTGTTCGAGCGCGACGCCAATGGCTTGGCGCTGACCGTCGGCCACTACGCGTTCTTCTTCTTCCTCGTCACCTACGCCCTCTTGCACCACACCGACATGGACAAGCACACGCCGAGTGTCGCTTGGATGGGCTTCGCGGCCGTCCTCAGCCTAGCGTCGATCGGGGCCGTGCTCGCCGGCATGAGCCGCAATATTTTCTCCGTCATCGACCTAGTCGCCGCAGTGTTCGTCTGCGCGACGACGGCCGCGTATGTTTTCGCCGTGGGTCCGACCGGCGACCGTCTCGACCTGCCCTATCGCGTCGGCGCGCTGATCATCATCTTATGGAGCCTCGGTCGCGGCGCCCGCTTCGACGACCGCTTCGTGATCAATCTGTCCACCGTCGCCTTCGGCGCCTGGTTTCTCTACACTTATTTCGAGATGTTCTCGGGGCTGATGGACCAAGCCGTCTTCTTCACCGTCGGCGGCATCCTGCTGGTCGCGTTGAGCCTGGGCCTTGAAGGCATCCGAAGGCGTCTGGTCGCTCGCGCCAAACCCGCGCAGGGAGCAGCGCAATGATGATCCTGCGCATCCTCGTCGTGGTGGCGTTGCAGACCGCGGCGCTCGCCTACATGATCCTCGACCGGCAGGCGATGCTGAACTCTTCGCGCGTCGTCACGCTCAAGGTCGTGCCCGTCGACCCGAGCGACATGTTCCGTGGCGACTATGTGACGTTGAACTACGCCATCTCGCGCCTTGATCTCGCTCAACTCGACGGCGACGACGCGATGACCTACGGCGACACGGTGTTCGTGACCTTGGTTCGCGACGCCGAGGCGTGGAAGGCGGTCGCCGTCCGGCGCGGTCGTCCATTCGAAGTCGAAGGCGGCATAGCGCTGAAGGGCAAGATCGACTCGGTCGATGGCGCGGACGCGGGCGGCCGGCCGAAAACGGCTCGTGTCGCCTACGGCATCGAGAGCTACTTCGTGCCCCAAGGCACCGGTACTGAGATCGAAGCCGAAGCCCGGGCGGGCGACCTCAGCGCCGACATTGCCGTCGACGCGCAAGGCCGCGGCGCCATCAAGGCGATGCGCAGCAAGGGTCGGGTGTTCTACGTCGAAGGCATTTTCTGAATGCAGGGGCGGCGCCCGTCAGGCGCCGCCCGCTCTGTCGGCTATTTCTCGTCGCCGCGCGGCAGGGGCCCAAGCGGGAACGGCTTCTCCTCCGTGAGCAGCACGACGTACGCCAAGCACTGCCACACGTAGCGTGCGCTCGCGTTGACGAACTGCTTGAATTCCGGGTGCGGTTCGCGGCTCACCGCGATAAGCACCCACAAGACGATCGCAAGAACGATCGTGAACCAAAACGCAAACCATCCGAGCAGCGCGAACATCACGGAGAAAAGGAATCGCTGCCACGGGAATGGCGTACGCTTGTCCTCGACGCGCGGCGCGCCTTCAGGCGGTGTGTAGGAGGCATCTGTGTTGCTCATGGCGTCCTCCAATGGTCGCGCAGGGGCAAGCACGCGACTCAACGATCATAGATGGGTGGCGCCGCCGCGGCGATCAAGCCTCATGCAACCCTTAGCTGATCCAACTGCGTTGTCTGTCGAACAACGGGAACAGCAGGAGACCGGCGAAGAACCCGCCGATATGAGCCTCCCAGGCGATCGCGCGCCCGAAACCTTCCGGCGTGAACCCGGTGACGCCGAGCACGACGTTGAGCATGATCCACACCGCGGAGGTCACGACCACCGGCCTGCTGGTCAGCGGCAGGCGCGCCGGCGGCCAAACGGGTGTCGTACGCGGATCGATGAAAATAAAGCGGAACGAGGCTCCCATGAGGCCCGACACCGCCCCCGACGCGCCGACGACGGGCGCCGGAGATCCCCAATGGAACGCCAAATGCGTGAGCGCGGCCGAGATCGTGGCGATCAGTGACAGCCAAATGAATCGCGCGGTTCCGATCCGGCGCGCGACGGCGGTCGCAAAGATCAGGAACCAGACCGAATTGAAGAACAGATGCATGAAGTCGCCGTGCAGAAACGCGTAACTCACGATCGGCACGATCGCCATCAGGCTTGCGAGATTGAACCCGATATCGTCCCACGTTTCGCTCGCCACCCGCTCGGGGATCAGCGCGAAGTTCGTGATCAGATTTTCGTATTGCTCTTGGGCGAGGAACAGCGATCCGACATGCACGACAATGAACAAGAGGATGAAGACGATCACCACGCGCGGCGCCCGCAAAATCGGCTCGCGCGATTCGTCCCACGGCGGGCGGGGCCCGAGGACAGTGCCCATCAGGCCCCGCGCATGAGCGCCGCCTCGACGAGGGGCAGCCGGTCGTTGCCGAAATACATATCGTCACCGTCGACGAACATCGTCGGCGACCCGAAGCCCCCACGTGCGATCAGCTCATCGGTGTTGGCCTTGAGCCTGGCCTTGATCGCGGGGTCTTCGATGCGCGCCAAGAAGCCCTTCGCGTCATAGCCGGCGCCCGCCGCGACCCGGCCCAGAATCTCCGGCTGGCTTATATCCAACAGGTCGCCCCAATAGGCCTCGAAGACGGCGGTCGCGTAGCGCACGAGTTTGCCTTCATCGAGGGCGATCAAGGCTCCGCGCATCGCTCGCACCGAATTCACCGGGAACACCGGCGGCCGCCCGATTCTGATGCCGGCAAACCGCGCCCAGTCGGCCAGATCCTTGACGTAGTAGTTGCCCTTGCGCGGATCGCGATTGGCGCGCCGCTCATAGACTTCTTGATTGACCTCGTTGAACACGCCCCCGACCAGGATCGGCTTCCACTCAACGACCGCTTTGGTCCGCGCGATCACGTCATGGATGCGCGTGAACGCGAGATACGTCCACGGGCTCGAACAATCGAAGAAGAATTCCAGACAGGGCCGCGCGCTCATGGGTCTCCGCTACAGCCCCAGCACTTGCTTGGCGATCACGTTCTTCTGGATCTCCTCCGTGCCGCCCTCGATCGTGTTCGCGCGCTGGCGCGCATAAAGCGGCATGGCGTTCTTGGCATAGCCGGGCCCGATCGGCGGCTGGTTCCAGCCTGTTTCCAACGCCTCCATCACCCAGGGCGAGGAATAGTAGCCGACGGCCTCGAGCAAGAGTTCGCTTAGAGCCTGGCTCACGAACGTTCCCTTCGACTTCAGGATCGCGCCGCCGTTGCCCGCGCTGCCCGATTTCGCCTCGAACAACACGCGCTGGTTTGTGACCCTGAGCGCCTCGAGCTCCACTTCGATCGCCGCGAGCTTCGAACGAAAATCGCGGTCGTCGATGATCCCCTGCCCGTTCGACAGCTCCTTCGTGCCGACCTCTTTGATCCGCTTCACGAGCTTCGTCGACTGCGCGATCTGCGCGATCAACGCCCGCTCATTGCCCAGCAGGTACTTCGCGTAAGTCCAGCCCTTGTTCTCCTCGCCGATGCGGTTGTCGACCGCCACCTCGACATCGTCGAAGCGGATCTCGTTCAAGATATGCGACCCGTCGATGGTGATGATCGGCCGATGCGAGATGCCCTTCGTCGTCATGTCGATCAGGAGCACCGAAATGCCTTCCTGCGACTTACCGTCCGTCGACGTGCGCACCAGCGCGAACATCCAATCGGCCTCATGACCGTAGGAGTTCCAAATCTTCATCCCGTTGACGACATACTTGTCGCCCTTGCGCACGGCCATCATGCGCAGCGTCGCGAGATCGGACCCGGCGTTCGGCTCGGAATAGCCTTGGCACCACAGATGCTCGCCGCTCGACGCCGGCGCCAGGAAGCGCGCCTTCTGCTCCGGCGTGCCGAACGCGATGATCACGGGACCCACCATCTTCACCGCAAACGGCGACAGCGGTGGGCAGCCGGCGAACGCCATCTCCTCTTCCCAGATATACTGGCGGGCATGATCCCACCCGCAGCCGCCGTGCTCCTTCGGCCAGCCCGGCGCGCCCCAGCCGTGCGCGGCGAGAATCTTGTGCCAGCGCTGCCCGTCCTCCACGTGCATGCGCACGCCGGACTCGGACTTTTCTTTCAGGTCTTTCGGCAGGTTGGCGGCGATGAACGATTGCACTTCCTGGCGGAAGGCGCGATCCGACCCGGATTCACGCAGGTCCATGTGACGAGGGCTCCATCAATAGCGATGGGGATACCCTACCGGGCGAAGCGCGGCGATGTCACGAGAGAGTTGGGAACCGGCCTAGCTGTTGGCCTTGTCGACCGCGCGCTTCCAGACCCTACGGATCTTTGCGTCGGGCTCGGGCCCCAGGTTGAACCACGCCGTTTTCCCGCGTGTGGCGTCGATGATGAAGAGCGTGTCGTTCTGCCCCAAATGCTGAACCAGTTCGTTGCGGATGGCGCCGGCGCTGCGATCCGTGTGGAGCAGCCAGACAAGCGGGTTGAGCCGATAGTTGTCGCCCATCTTCGAAATCGCCGCCTCGAACGGCGCCGACGCGCGCGAGCGGATATCGGCGACGATCACGAAATTCGCCGTCGCGAACTCGGCGGCCGCCGGTTGGGCGCCGTCGGCCGTAGCGGCACGCGTTTGCGGCTGGGCCATTGCCTGCGCGGCGGGCAGTTGCTTGTGAACGAAGAGTTGCCCGAGGATGGGGTCATCGATCGCGGTGATCCAGGGTCCCTGCTCTCCCGCTTGGACGATGGAATGCGCAGCGATTCGCCCCTCGAGTGCGAACGCCTTGATCTGATGGCCGGTGTAAGGACCATACACTTGGCCGCTTACATTGATCCGCCACACGCCGTTCAGTGCATCACTCACGTAAGCCGATAAAAGGGACATGACCGCATTCACCGTGACTTATGCCTTACAACCACCAAACGGGCGCTTAACCTGCCCGCCGGGTTAACAAGGTGTTACGCAGAAAGCGTGCCATTCCAATTTGAAACAGGAGACGTCATGAGCCAATTCGAATTCTGCAAGGTCGAGCGCGAGGGAACGCTCACCATCGTCACCATGAACCGCCCCGACGTGATGAACGCCCTCCATCCACCCGCCAATTTCGAGCTCGCCAAGGTCTTCGACGATTTTGCGCAGGATACGCAGCAATGGGTCGCCATTGTTACTGGCACGGGCGACAAGGCGTTCAGCGCCGGCAACGATCTTAAGTACCAAGCCGCCGGGAACCCGATCACGGTTCCGCCGACCGGCTTTGCGGGGTTAACGTCTCGTTTCGATCTCAACAAACCGGTCATCGCCGCCGTCAACGGCCTCGCCATGGGCGGAGGTTTCGAGATCGCGCTGGCGTGCGATCTGATCGTGGCGGCCGAAAACGCACTCTTCGCGCTCCCCGAGCCGCGCGTCGGCCTCGCCGCACTCGCGGGAGGTTTGCACCGACTGCCGCGCGAAATCGGGCTTAAGAAAGCGCTCGGCATGATCTTGACGGGACGACGCGTCACCGCTGCCGAAGGCCAGACACTCGGTTTCGTCAATGAGGTCGTCAAACCCGGCGAAGCGCTGGGCGCGGCCAAGAAACTCGCCGCGCAGATTCTCGAATGCTCCCCGATGTCGATCCGCGCCTCCAAGGAAGCCGTCTATCGCGGCTTGATGGAACCTTCGGTCAAATCCGCGATCGAGAGCCAGAGCAAATACGAAGCGATCCGTGCAATGTTCCGCAGCGAGGATCTGATCGAAGGCCCGATGGCCTTCGCCCAAAAGCGCCCGCCGCAATGGAAGGGCCGCTGAGCGCCGTTCGCACCAACTCTATCAACTTGCCCTCCCTCCCTCGAGGCGGACGGGCAACGTTCGTTTTGATCGTCGTTTAAAGACGCGAGGTCTTCAGGCCGCTCGCGTCGAAGCCATGAGCCGCTCGGCCAAGCTGCCGCGTGACGGCGGGATGTCGGTGAATTCAATCGCAATGCCCATCTCGTGATGGCGAACCACGCGCCCGCGCATTTTGCCGACCATCACCTGCTCGCCGAGCGCCGGCCACTCCGCCGTTTCGACGGAAACACCGCCAAGCGAAAGGTCGATCACGCGGCACGGCAGTTCGCGTCCGTCGGCGCGCATGATGCGCGTAACGCCCGCGGCCGTCTCACGTTCGTGACGGCGGCCTTCGGCGCCCGATGGCTTCTTGCCGGTGGTCAGCCGCTCTTCCAATTTGTCGCGTCGCAGCGCGGACAATGTGAGGCGCACGGCAAATCCCTGCTCGTCGACGCGCGACACCAAACCTTCAAGGCGGCCGAGATCCTGGACATAGGCGATGATGATCGAACCTTCGGCGGGATGGGCTTCCGAATTGATCAGCATGCCGCCGACCGAAATGTCGGCGATGGCGCCGTTGTGTTCGCTGCCGTCCTGCAGCAGGAAGCGCACATTCAACTTCATCGGTATGCGCCGATGGCGCCGCCTTTCCGCAGTAGACTTCTGGGGCGCCTCGCTGGAGGGCGTCCCGGAATCGCTGGAACCTTTTCGCATCGCGCACCCATGTCGCCGAGCCAGACCAATGACTGATCTGTCAAATTCGACTCGAGTTTATCCGGTCCATAGTTAACGCAATCTTTCGCTGCCACCTTTGCCAGGCGGCACGGCCCCTCCACACCCTGGTTGCCCGCCGCCTTCGCCGCCGTATAGTCCGCCGGCCCAATATTGTGAATTTGCATCAAAGCCCGGGAACAAACAGCATGACCGCCAGAGAATTCGACTACGTGATCGTCGGTGCCGGAAGCGCCGGCTGCGTCTTGGCCAACCGGCTGTCGGCCGACCCCCAGGTCAAGGTTCTGCTCATCGAGGCCGGTGGCAAGGACAACAGCGTCCTGATTCGCATGCCCGCGGGCGTCGGCGCCCTGATCAGCCAGAAGAGCGCCTTCAACTGGTGGTTCGAAACCGAGGGCCAGACGAACCTCAAGAACCGCAAGCTCTATTGGCCGCGCGGCAAGGTGCTCGGCGGATCGTCCTCGATCAACGGCATGATCTACATCCGCGGCCACGCGCGCGACTACGACCAGTGGCGCCAGCTCGGCATCGACGGCTGGAGCTTCGCCGACGTCCTGCCCTACTTCAAGCGCTCCGAGGCCAACGAGAACGGCAACGACAAATTCCATGGTCATGAGGGCCCGCTGCACGTTTCGAACGGCCGCTCGCATTTGCCGTTGTTCAAAGCCTTCATCGATGCGGGCAAGCAGGCCGGTCATCCGCACACGGACGATTTCAACGGCTTCCAGCAGGAAGGATTTGGTCCCTATCAGCTCACCGTGAGGGACGGCGAGCGCTGGAGCGCCGCGGCGGCTTACCTGAGGCCCGTGCTCGGCCGCGCCAATCTGACGGTCGAAATCAACGCCCACACGACGCGCCTCACCTTCGAAGGCAAACGCGCGACGGGCGTCGAATTCGTGCAAGCGCGCCAGCATCATAAGATCCGCGCATCGCGCGAGGTCATCCTCTGCGGCGGCACCGTGAACACGCCGCAACTGCTGTTGCTGTCAGGGATCGGCGCGGCCGACTACTTGAAGCGCTGGGACATGGAGGTCGTCGCCGACCTGCCCGGCGTCGGCCAGAATTTGCAAGATCATCTCGACGTCACGGTGCAGGTTGAATGCACGCAGCCCATCACCTTCTACACATTCTCCAAGCCGCTGAAGCAGCTCCAGACCGGCATGCAGTACACATTCTTCAAGGCCGGCGTCGGACGCCAGCAAGGACTCGAAGCCGGCAGCTTCTTGAAATCGCGCCCGGGTCTCGAAGTGCCCGATCTTCAGTTCCACTTCGTCGCCGCGTTGATGATCGATCACGGCCGTGTGAAGGCCGATCGTCACGGTTTCATGGCGCATGCGTGTCAGCTGCGCCCGGAATCGCGCGGCTTCATCGCATTAAAGTCGCTTAACCCCCTTGATCCTCCGCTGATCCAGCCGAACTACATGTCTACCGAGGGCGACAAACGCACGCTGCGCGAAGGCGTGAAGATCGCGCGCGAGGTTTTCATGCAAAAGGCCTTTGAGCCCTATCGCGGCGCCGAGTTGTTGCCCGGCCCATCGGTCAAATCGGACGACGCGATCGACGATTACATCCGCCGCACGGCCGAGACGATTTACCATCCGGTGGGTACCGCAAAGATGGGCAACGACCGGCAAGCGGTTGTGGACACGACTCTCAAAGTCCACGGCGTGCAAGGGTTAAGGGTTGTAGACGCCTCTGTGATGCCAACGCTCGTCGGTGGCAACACCAACGCGCCGACCATTATGATTGCCGAGAAAGCTGCGGACATGATTCTCGGGAAGGCACCGTTGCCGCCGGAACACATACGGGTCGCCGAAGACAAATCGGAGCGATTTGCGGCTGCCCGTTAAGGGGATTTTGGGTGCGCTTGGCCTATGCAGTGCATGCCTTGGCGTCTATCGTGACGTTAAGAATTAGAAGGAGCCGCAACATGCGGAAGCGTGGGGTTTTACTAGGCGGATTGGCGGGCGTTGGTGTTGTATTTGCGTCACTTCTTGTGGCCACACCAGCGAGCGCGCGCAACCTCTACTTCGACATGTGGTGCCAGGAACAAGGCTACGACAAGGCGCGCTGCGACGAGCGCCAGCCGGCTGATGTCGCGGCTTTCGAGGAGTATTGGCGAGCGGTCGAGAAGTACGAGGAGAAGTACTTTGTTGAGCGCCAGGCTTACGTCAATTTCCGCGACGAGCTGAATGCCCTGGACGAGAAATCGCAGCCCGGCTTCAACAGCTACGACCCTGAGAAGTCGGCACGCCCGAACTGAACGGCAGCCACGGCCTCGGCAGAAAAAAGGGCGCCCGTCAGGCGCCCTTTGAGTTTTGGTGGTGCAGTCGGAGGCGGAGGCGAAATCCTTAACGCGAGGTAACGACTTTCAGGTGCTGAGGGGGCTTTGCCCTTTTGTCGTCCTCGAAGGCAACCGCGCTGGGGCTGTGCGCGTCGCCGGTCAAGATCGCATTGGCTGTCATGCGCAGCCGCACGAGCTTGCGCCCCAGAAGGCGGCTCAAGGGATCAAGGGGCTGCAAGTGACCCAAAATCCACGTCGGCTCGCCGCGCTGGTCCGCATAGGGCAACAGCGCGATCTCGGCCGGCATGGGCCTCAGATCGGCGGTCTCGCCCACGGCGAGCGCCACGGTCGGGACGCTGAGATTGCTGACGCGGATGAGCGAGGTCCGCGCCGCGTTGCGCGACGGATCCGCCCACAGATGAACGAAGCTGTGTCCCCGCAACTCCTGCCCGAAGAGATCGCAGACGCCGGTGCCGGCGAGACTGAAGGTGAACTTGTCGTCGGCCTCGCGCTTCAGAAGGAACGCGAACGCCAGATGATCCTTGATCGAACGCGGCTCGATCTCGGTCTTGCGCGGCGCAAGCTGCTCGCCGCGCTCCTGGCGCCAGTGATCGAGCAACAGCTGCGTGTGGGAGTGACGCATGGGCCGCGGACCTTTCCTCTGCCGAGGGCCCGCCCTTGTCACCTGTGCCGACTGGCTCAGACTGGAACAGGTTCGGGCCCCGTTGAGGTCAAAGGAGCGAACGCCGTGCCAGTCGAAAACGCTGAATTTCCTTGGACTTCAAGTGTTTCGCGCGTGCATTTAAGCTCAATAATCCGTAAACGGAATAGTTCGGATTGTCAGACGGCGCTCATGTCGCGCGCGTAGCGCTTCCAGTTTTCCACGTAGTGCTCGGCCGAATATTTCAGCATCGCCCGCGCCGCCTCATCGACCTGCCGCACGACCTTGCCCGGCGCCCCCATCACGACCGAATTGTCGGGAATGTCCTTGCCTTCGGCGATCAGCGTGTTGGCGCCGATCAGGCAGTTCCGCCCGATCTTCGTTCGATTAAGAATGATCGACCCGATCCCGATCAACGAGCCGTCGCCGATCTCGCAGCCGTGCAGCATCACCATATGCCCGACGGTGACGCCCTTCCCGATCGTCAGCGGCGCGCCGGGATCCGTATGCAGCACCGACCCATCCTGGATGTTCGAACCCTCGCCGACGGTGATCCACTCGTTGTCGCCGCGCAGCGTCGCGCCGAACCAGACGCTCGCGTCCTTCAGCAACCGCACGCGCCCCACGACGGTAGCGCTCGGCGCGATCCAATATTCCCCGGCCGGCGGCAGATCGGGCCTTGCCTCGCCCAAAACATAGGTGCTCATTTTTGATCCTTATGGCTTAGCATCTACTTATCGCCTCGGCCCCGATTGGCGCTAGAGTTCCGGCACTGGCGACGGAGTACCGATCATGACCAAGGAAGAACTGACCGCGTGGGCGCTGGCAAACGGCTGGCAAATGATCGGCGAGAACCCGAGCCTCGTGAAACCCAGGAATCCCAACGAAGCCATCGTCCGCATGGTGCTGAAAGCAACCGTCGCGCAAATCGAGATCAAGAAGCCGTCGGGTAAATGGGAAAAAGTCGCCGGCGAAAGCTACGGCAAGATCCAACTCGACGAATATTCGGAATTGCCCAGCGGCCTCGGCCTCACGACGATATCCGGGTTGACGATGTTGATGCAGGACAACAAGGATCGCCTGGCGTTCGCCAAATTGAGCAAAATGTGATCCCACGAGGCCCCGTGACCTTCCCCGTCGCCGAAACCATCGGCTCGCTCGCAGCCACGCTCACCACGCTTTCCTTCCTGCCGCAGGTGATCAAGACCTGGCGCACGCGCTCGGCCGCCGACTTTTCCTGGGTCTGGCTCGCAAGCTTTGCGGCGGGACTCTTTCTCTGGTTGCTCTACGGACTTGCGATCGGATCGCTGCCGCTCATCGGCGCCAACGGCCTCACGCTGTCGCTGGTCTTGGCGATTACTTTCGTCAAATGGCGCGAAGGCAGTTGAGGCGCCCACTAATTGCCAATCGATTCACCAAGCGCGTTCATCTTGCACAAAATTGGGGGCGACCTGTTACTTTTGGGTGACGTTGCCGGCGACCGCGCTAGCGATCATCGCCGAGCGCAAAGCGCGCGCAATTCGCTCGGCACTTTCGTCCGTACCCGGAGCGTCGCGCGATCGGCGACACACTGCCCAAAGTGCCTAACGCGCGCGCGACCACAAAGGAACCCTGCGACAGTTACTCGAAGTAGTGAAAATCGCACCCTCAACCATTGCGATTTTCGCGCGCGAAACGCGCGCCGATACCGCGAGTTGTACGCGCCGGAGTTGCTGCCGCACGTATACCAATAATAACTCGCGTAGTTCCCATCCCCGCTGCTTGTGCCAGTGTTTTCGCGTCGATGGCGCGTTGGGAGCGTCGTCCTTCCGCAAGGAAGAAGCCGATTTCTTGGGGGACAGTGGGGAACCCGCGCTTTCCGGGGAATTGCAATCGCATTGGGGTGATTCAAATGAAATGTGGAGCTGCTCTGTTGGGAGCCGCAGCTTTGCTCGCGCTGACCTCGCCGGCCAGTGCGTCGCGCTTTACCGCTTGGTATTTCGGGGTGGATGGAGGCGCAAGCTGGGTGGAGGACCTCGACGTCCTGGCCTACGCGACGCCGGGTCCAGTCCCGCTGACCGCATCGAGCGCGGATTTCGGCCTCGGCTGGGCAGCCTTCGCCTCGACCGGTTACGCCTTCGCCAATAGCGGCTGGCGCGCCGAAATCGAAGGCGGCTACCGCCACAACGACATCGACACGCTGACGCCGCCGGCCCTGCCCGCCGTTCAGGTCGATGGTGATCTCAACGAATACACGCTGATGGCCAACGTGCTCTACGACTTCCCTTCGGCGGGCGGCGTGATGCTCACACTGGGTGCTGGTGTCGGTGCCGACTACGCGCGCACTCAAACGGCGGCCCTCGGCCCCTTGCCCGCGTTCGACGGCGACGACATTTCGCTCGCCTTCCAAGGTATCGCGGGCCTCAGCTATCCGGTCACGAGCTGGATGGACCTGACGCTGAACTACCGCTACCTCCTGGTGACCGACCTCAACTTCGACGACCAAGACACGATCGCGCCTGCGGTCGCCCACGTTGATACGGTCGGCAACCTGCACAAGCACACCGTGACGATGGGCCTGCGCTTCGGCGGGCGCGGACCGGATAGACCGATGGTGGCCGCCGCCAAGGCGCCGCCCCCGCCGCCTCCGCCGCCGCAAGCGGCCAGGCAGTACGTCATCTATTTCGCCTTCAACAAATGCTCGATCACGGCCGAAGCGGACGGCGTGCTGAGCGAAGCGGCGGCGGCAACGAAGCAGTTGGGCGCCGTCGCGGTGAAGATCGTAGGCCACACCGACACCGTCGGATCGGCCAGCACCAACCAGCGCCTCTCCGAGTGCCGCGCGGACGCGGCAAAATCGAACATGGTCCAGAAAGGCGTTCCCGCCGGCTCCATCCAAACCGTGGGCAGGGGCGAAACGCAGCTTCTCGTCCAGACGGGCAACAACGTGAAGGAACCGCAGAACCGCCGCGCGACGGTCGACCTGAACTAGCCGCGCAGCAATCGCGACCGATTTCGGGGCGGAGCGAAAGCACCGCCCCCTTTTCGCGCGCCGGCTGTTTTGTCCCACATTTCTGCCGCCGATCTCGCGGTTTCGTGCGGGCGACCGTTGTTTCCGCTCCTGCTTTTCCGTGCGAATATGCCGGCCATGCTGTCGCGTCTGGGCCTCGCACTCTTGTTCCTGACGTTCGCGGGCCTCGCCCTCGCCTACGTCACCGGCTTCGGCTTTTCGATCTCGATCGAAAAGGCGGCGCAGATCGACCTCGGCGCGGTCGCCTCTGCCACTCTCGTCAACAAGAAAATCCTCGACGCGCTTGAACGAGACGACGTCGAGGATGCCGATATGTATCTCGAAGTCGCCAAGTTCATGAAGTATGAGATGCCGCGCGAGACCATGGCCAAGATGGACGACGCGCACGCGCTCTCGGCGACCGTCGTGCGCAACACCTGGCAGTTCGGCGAAGGCTTCGTGACCGGCCAAGGCGATTCAAACGCGGGGCTCGCCGGCGCCGTCACCTCGGACCTGACCGTCGTGGGCGACGTGCGCGACATCGCGAGCGAAGGGACCAAGATGCTCGCCGGTCAAGAGTAC
>JBGOVA010000281.1:0-4365 GCA_041477875.1 Micropepsaceae bacterium
ACCGATTGGTTCACCGACGCGATCGACTGCTGCGCACGCCGTTCCGAATTTTCAAGCCGGTCCGCCAGATCGCGAAGCCCGTGCACGACGACCGTGAACTCGCTGCCGCGGATCTGCGAATCGAGCATCTGCGCGGCGCCCGACAGCGGATCGCGCGGATAGGGTTGCGCCGGCTGCTGTTGCGGCACAGCCTGCGGATAACTTTGCTGGAAAGTGTGCGGATGGACCGGTGAATAAGGTTGCGGCTGGGGTTGTTGAAAATTCTGTGGCTGGTGCTGTGGGAAGGCCTGCGGATAACGCAGACTCGGCACCGGCGGCGGCTGATACTGGGGCTGCGGCTGGGGGCCGTAGGTCCCGTCGCCCGGCATGTAGTGGTGCTGGGGCGCGCCGCGCCCCTCCGTCATGATGATTTGGGTGAGCCACTCGCCAAGGCTGACCCCTGACCGACGAGCCGCAAGCTGCGCCATTTCGCGAGCTTCGGCTTCGATCCCCTTCACATTCCACGGAACGCCGGGCCGCATACGAATCATTTCCCCCGCTTTATTTGCACGTTAGGTACGCAAATATGTTGTGTAAAGCGCACGCGCCGACACAACGGGTGGCACCGTTGCCTGTTCACCTCATTAACCATGGTTAACGCCGAATTGGTTAATAAAGCGTTAAATCGCAGTTGCAGGAAGGACTCACTTGGGCCTCTTCGCGCGCTTTATTCGCCGGCCCAAGCATCGGCGAAGTTGAACACGGGTTTACGCACAGACCGAGGGCTGCAGGACTTGTCGCGCGAGTGGAATGCGCCTAGCAGACCCGGTGTGTTTCCTCGTTTGATTCGGACCGTTCGCGTTGTTGCGGTGGCCTTCGCTGCCGCGCTGAGCGCTGGCTGCTCGACCTATGAGAGCGCAGTCGGGACGCTGATCCCCGAGGCGCCGGCGCCGCGGATTCCGCAAATCGATTTGACCAACGCGCGCTGGCAGAAACTTTCGCCCGCCCAGCCCGATTCGAATCCGGTGCGCGTCGCAATCGTGGCGCGCGACGAGAAGATCGGCGCGACGCGCGTCGTCATCAAGGCCCCGCCGAATTTCACGCTGCCGACGTACTGGCTGAGCGCGCGCGGGACGTACCAGGTGCTCAAGGGCACGTTTGTGTTTGAGAGCCTGGACGCGGACGGCAAGCCGGGGAAATTGACTCAGGGTCCCGGCGCGTTCGCGCTGCTGTCGCCAAATTTGATTCAGCGCGCCGAAACGCTAGGCGGCGACGAGGGGCTTCTTTACATCACCGTTTATGGCGACTGGGCGCCGAGCTTTGCCGAGGGCGCCTTCGCCCAGCCGACGCTTCGCGCGGGTTACTAGAAAATCTATTCGGCGGCGAGGCGCGAGTGGGCGAAGGGGTAGACCCGGTCGCGGCCCAGCAGGAACGCTTGGAAACCTTCGCGAAACAACGGGACGAAAACGGGATCGAAGACATCGAGCCCGCCGGCGAAGGCGCCAAAGGCGGGCAATATACAGCGTAAGCCGTCGCTTACGAAGCAGCGGCGCCGCAACACCCGCGCCCGCGTCGCCACGCTGGCGCACGGATGGAGATGCCCCGCGAGCTCCCCGCGCGCGCCCTTCGCCCGCGGCTCGTGGCGAAAGACCAAAGGCCCGATCTCGACCTCGGGCGCCGACTCCCCGCCGAGCACAACGGCCGCGGCCGCATCGTGATTGCCTTCGATCCACACGAAGCGCCGGCCCTTCATGAGCGCGCTCACGGCCCTCTTCGATTCGCCGTCGAGCCGGTCGGGCCCGTCCGGATCGTGGAAATTGTCGCCGAGACAGACGATCGTCTTGGGCTCATAGCGCGCCGCAAGCGCGGCCAACCGTCGCAACGTCGCGCGCGAATCGTAAGGCGGCAGCATCTGCCCGGTGCGCCGGGCGTAAGCCGAGCCTTTCTCCAGATGCAGATCGGCGACGGCGAGCACGCGCTTCTCCGCCCACCACAGCGCCCCGCCGTGATCGGCCGTAAGCCGCGCGCCCGCAATCTCGATGATGGTCTCGCTCAACTCAAGGCTTCCCGAACCAAGGCTTCCCGAACACGGGCCGACTCGGCGCCGATCCGCACCGCCTCGCATATCGCGCCCCGGCGCCCCCGACAATCGCCCGCCCAAATCCGCCGCCGAAAATTACCAATCTGTGTACGCGCGAATACGCGAAAACCAGGAATTAGGGCGCGGCGCCCCACAATGCGGGACTGTTTCCGGGTCCCGCCGTCGATGAGCATCGCCACCGCCCTGCGCACCATCGCTGCGCCCGACATGGAAGACCTCGTGCCGGGGTGGCGCGACATCGCAAAACACGCGCTGCTGACCGCAGCCGGCATCTACGCCGTGTTCGCGGCCTTGCACGTCACGCTGCCGGCGGACATGCGCCTGGCGATGATCGCGACCGCCGCGGCCACGTCGCTTTTCTTGGCAAGCCTCTGCCTGGCGTTTCGCAACGGGCTCTTGTCGCAAGGCGCCGAGCGGCGCGTCATGTTCGCGATCGTGCTCTGCGCCTGGTTCAACAGCGCGCTGCATCTGTGGTTGTCGGGCGAGCCGATGCAGGCCACGAACCTCGCCGTCGTGGTCATCGCCGCCGGCATCGTGCTCGTCAGCCGCGCCGAGTTTCTCGCGGCCTTCGCGCTGTGCTGGGCCGCCTGGGCCGCGGCCGTGGGGGTGCAAGGCGACGGCGGCAACTGGTTCCACTACGGCATCAACATGCTCGAAGCCTCGCTGCTGGGCTGCGCGACCTTCGTGTGGAAGCGGCTGGTCCTGTTGCGCAATCACGCGCTGCGCAAACAGGAGCTGCGCGCGCGCGAAGAGGCGGAGGAAAACCTGCGCCGCGCGCGCGACGCCGACGCGGCGTTCCAGCAGTCGCTCGATCAGCGCCGCGAGCTCGAGCGCACGGCCTTGGCCACGCTGCGCGAGAACGAAGAGCGCTTTCGCATGATCTTCGCGCTCGCCCCCGTCGGCATCGCGCTCAACCGCATGGACGACGGGCGCTTCCTCACCGGCAGCAAAGCGCTGTTCGAGATGGTGGACTACACGGAAGAGGAATTCGCCAACCTCACCTATTGGGACATCACGCCCAAGGAATACGACGCCGACGAAGCCCGCCAGCTCGAAGACCTGCGCACGCTCGGCCGCTATGGACCCTACGAGAAGGAATACATCAAGAAGGACGGCACGCGCTTTCCCGTCCTGCTCAACGGCCGCAAGCTCGTCGACACGGCGGGACGCGAGCTCATCCTCTCCGTCATCCAGGACATCTCGGCGCAGAAGGCGACCCAGGCCGCGATCGCCGCCGCGCGCGACGCGGCCCAGGCCGCCAACATCGCCAAGTCGCGCTTCCTTGCCACCATGAGCCACGAGCTGCGCACGCCCTTGAACGCCATCCTGGGGTTTTCGGAGATCATCGCGCGGCAGACCTTCGGTCCCGCCGGCTGCGCGCAATATGTCGAGTACGCCGAGATCATCCACGGCAGCGGCGCGCATCTGCTCTCGCTCATTAGCGACATTCTCGATCTCTCGAAGATCGAGGCCGGCAAGCTCGAACTCAAGCCCGAGGCGATCGACGTCGCCGAGCTGATCGCCGAGGCGTTGCGCCTGGTCGGCGCCAAGCAAGCCGAGGGCGTGGGTCCCGTGCCGCATGCGACGGTGGCGCCCGGCCTGCCGGCGCTGATGGCCGACCGCCGCGCCGCCGTTCAGATGATCGTGAACCTGGTCTCGAACGCGGTGAAGTTCACGCCGGTCGACGGCGACGTCGCCGTCGACGCGCGCTGCGACCAGAGCGGCGCCATCCGCATCACGATCGCCGACACCGGCATCGGCATCGCCAAGGCCGACATCCCCAAGGCGCTCGAGCCCTTCGTGCAGGTCGACGACGGCGCCGCGCGCCACCGGGGCGGCACGGGCCTGGGCCTTCCCATCGTGAAGTCGCTGCTCGAGCTCCACGGCGGCGAATTCATCCTGGAAAGCGACACGGGGCGGGGCACGCGCGCGACGCTCGTCTTCCCGCGCCACCGCGCGCTCGTCCGCGCCGCCTGAAGCTCAGACGCCGACAAACCGGGCGATGTGCGCCGCCAGCACCGCCGGCTGCTCTTCGTAGAAGAAGAGCTTTCCGCGCGGAATCTCGTGAAAGCCGGCGACGTTGGGGAATTGCGGAGCCATCTCGCGCGCCCGGGCGATGGGGAACGTCGGATCGTCCGCGCCCCACACGAAAAGCACCGGCATTTTGAGCGCCCCGCGCCTGGATGGCTCGGCCGGCTAGTCTAGATGTTGTGCATCGCGCGCCGCAAATCACACGAAAATTTCAGATGCAATCCGATCCATCACGCCATCACATTGGCGGTTCT
>JBGOVA010000063.1:0-19949 GCA_041477875.1 Micropepsaceae bacterium
CAGGGGAATCGTCGCGTCGGCCAGTGCCGCGTCCGACGCCTGGCGCATGTAGTGGCCGTTCAGGTTGTCGAGCTTCTTGAAATCGACCCGCGCGGGCGAGCGGCCGATACTCTCGAGGTTGAACCATTCGATCGCTTGCGCCGTCGAAATCGTTTCGTCGTCGCCGTGGCTCCACCCCAACCGCAGCAGATAGTTGCGCATCGCCTCCGGCAGATAGCCAAGATCTTTATACTCGTGAATGCCGAGCGCGCCATGACGCTTCGACAGCTTCTGCCCGTCCTCGCCGTGGAGCAGGGGCAAGTGCGCGTAGGTCGGCACCGGCCAACCCATCGCGTCGATGATTTGGCGTTGGCGCGCCGCGTTCGTCAGGTGATCGTCGCCGCGAATGATGTGCGTGACGCCCATGTCGAAATCGTCGACGACCACCGAGAGCATGTATGTCGGCGTGCCGTCGGAGCGCAGCAAAATGAAGTCGTCGAGCACGTCGTTCGAAAACCGAACGTCGCCTTGAACCTGATCATGGATGATCGTTTCGCCCGCTTGCGGCGCCTTGATGCGGATGACGGGCGGCACGTTCGGCCGGCGATCCGAAGGCGGCCGGTCGCGCCAGCGCCCGTCGTAACGGATCGGCTTGCTCGCCGCGCGCTGCGTCTCGCGCATCTCCTCCAATTCCTCCGGCGACGCGTAGCAATGGTAGGCGCGCCCTTGCGCCAGCAGCTGCTTCGCAACCTCCGCGTGGCGCCCCGCGCGCGCGAATTGATGGACGATCTCGTCGTCCCAATTGAGCCCGAGCCACTCGAGCCCCTCGATGATCGCATCGATGGCCGCCTTCGTGGAGCGTTGCCGATCCGTATCCTCGATCCGCAGGCGAAACGTCCCGCCGTGCCGGCGCGAGTAAAGCCAGTTGAAGAGCGCCGTCCGCGCGCCGCCGATATGCAGGAATCCGGTGGGCGAGGGCGCAAAGCGCGTGACGATGGGCATGTGAAGATTGGACTTTGATTTCGTTTTCGATTTGAGTTTGCCGGTGAACCTCTCGGTTCCCAAACGCGCCAGTCCTTAGCATGAGGAGTGCCCGTGGGCGAGGCCGCGGAATCAAGCAAAGCCCAGACGTTGCTCCGCAGGGATTGGCGCGACTTTGTCGGCTGGTGCTTGGTGCTCGTCGCCTCGTTGCCAGCCGCGGTCGCCGCCGGCTGGCGCGCCGACGCAGGTCGCCGCGTGCTGTTTGTCCCGGCATTGATCGGTGCCGGTGTCGGCATCTATTTCGCGTTGCCTTTCGAGCCGCCGTTATGGGCGGCGTTCGTCTCTGCTCTTGCGCTGGTCGCGTGGTTCGCGTTCAGGCAGACAGTTGGTGCGTCCGAACTCACCGCGGCGCTTGGCGCCTGCGCTGCGATCGGTGCCGGTTTTTCGCTCGCAATCGTTCGCGCGCAGACGAACGGCGTCGAGATCCTGAGGCAAGAGACGCGAACCGTGACCATCGCGGGCCGTGTCACGGACCTCGAACCTACGGACCGGGGCCGCACGCGAATCTTGCTGGCCGTCTATTCGATCAAGCCGGCCGTGCATGAGAAACCGAGACAAATCCGAATCTCGGTGGGCAAAGCGCCCGTGGATCTGCTGCCCGGCGACTGGATCGAGCTTCGCGGCACGCTGCGCCCGTTGCCGGCGCCGGTCGCCCCTGGGTCGTTCGATTTCGGCCGCAAGCTTTGGTTCGACGGCATCGGCGCGGTGGGTTTCTCGCTGGGCTCGGTTGATCGCATATCTCCGCCAAGGCGCGACACGCTCGCCGAGTCCGTATCCGGCGCGATCCAATCGTTCCGCCACGCCGTGAGCGACCGCATCCGCGCCGCCATGTCGGACCGAGCCGGTCCGATCGGCGCCGCGTTCCTGACGGGCGAACGCGGCTTGATCTCGGATGAAGACAACCAGGCCATGCGCGACTCCAGCCTCGCGCATCTTCTTTCGATTTCCGGCCTCCACATGGTGCTCGCAGGCTTCGGTTTCTTCGCGGCCTTGCGACTCATCGCAGCGCTCATTCCTCGAATCGCGCTCAACTATCCGGTGAAGAAGTGGGCGGCCGCCGCGGCGCTTCTCGCGTCCTTCGCATATCTGCTCTTGAGCGGCGCGTCGGTGCCGACCCAACGCTCGTTCGTGATGATCGCGGTCGCGCTCATCGCCATCATCTTCGATCGCGCCGCGCTGAACATGCGCGTCGTGGCCATCGCCGCGCTGCTGATCCTCATTCTCACACCCGAATCTTGGATAGACCCCAGCTTTCAGATGTCCTTCGCCGCCGTCGTCGCGTTGATCGCCGCGTACGAATGGTGGAACGCACGGCGCATCCCCGACGCGGAACCGCCCGGCATCGTCGTGCGCGCCGTCCGCATGATCGCGGCCGCCGCGGCAACGAGCCTCGTCGCCGGGCTGGCGACGGCGCCCTTTGCCGCGTTCCACTTCAATCGCTTCGCCGACTACGGTGTTGCCGCGAACGTGTTGGTCATGCCCATCGTGAGCTTCGTCATCATGCCGGCCGGTGTGCTGGCGCTTGTGCTCATGCCGCTCGGTCTCGAATGGCTGCCGCTCCAAGCCATGGAAAACGGCATCGACGCGATGCTCGCCATCGCGCACTGGGTCGCCTCTTGGCCGGGTTCGACGCAGGCCGTCGGCGAGTGGCCGATATCGGCCTTGGCGCTTGTCTTCGCCGGCGGCCTCTGGGTCGCGCTCTGGCAATCGACCTGGCGCTGGTTCGGCATCGCGCCGATTCTCGTCGGTTTGCTGATCCCGCTCTTCGTCGATCCGCCGGATGTGATCATTGCAAGCGACGCCGACAACGTCGCGGTGCGCGACGCGGGCGGCAAGCTGCACCTGCTGTCGTCGCGGCGCGGCCGCTTCGACGCCGAAATGTGGCTCCGCCGCGACGGCGACGCGCGCGAAATCGCCGAAGTCAAGAAGGAGGACGAAGGCGGCTTCACCTGCGACACCCTTGGCTGCATCGCGCCCATTCGCGGCAGGTCGGACAAGACCATCCTCGTCGCCCAATCAGTCGAGGCGGCAGTCGAAGACTGCGCGCGCGCAGCCATCGTCGTCGACACGGCGCGAGGCTGGTCGAAACCCTGCGTCGGACCTCAACTGATCGTCACACCGAGATTGCTGAAAGAACAAGGCGCAATCGAAGCGCGCCTCACCGATGGTCACGTCGAATGGACGTCGGTCGCGCGCGAACGCGGTGACCGGCCGTGGGCGGGAAACTCAACGAAGAGCGCAGGGCTCAATAGCGGCGAATAAGTCCGACCAACCGCCCTTGCACCTTCACGCGGTCGGGCCCGAAAATCCGCGTCTCGAACGACGGGTTCGCCGCCTCGAGCGCAATCTGCGACCCGCGCTTGCGCAAACGTTTCAGCGTCGCCTCGCTGTTGTCGACGAGCGCGACCACGATGTCGCCCGACTGCGCATCGTCGGAGCGCTGGATCAGCACCGTATCGCCGTTCAGGATCCCCGCGTTGATCATGGAATCGCCCATGACCTCCAACGCATAGTGCTCACCCGATCCAAGCAGCGCGTCCGCGACGGGCAGATTGTCGGTCGCGTTCTGCAACGCTTCGATCGGCGTACCGGCCGCGATCCGTCCCATGATCGGGACTTCGATCATGCGCCGCGCCGTCGCAGGCGCGGGCCGCACTTGTGGAACGCGAATGCCGCCGCCGGAATCGACCACGCCGAAACTTGGTCGATGCGCCGCGCCCGAAACATGCGTCGGGGTCACCGTCCGCGCTCGCGGTTTCGGCAAATTCGAGTTCTCAGGCAGCTTCACGACCTCAAGCGCGCGCGCGCGGTGAGCAAGGCGACGCAAGAATCCACGTTCTTCGAGGGCTGTGATCAAGCGGTGGATGCCCGACTTCGACCGAAGATCCAGCGCCTCCTTCATCTCGTCAAAGGAGGGTGCAATGCCTGTTTCCCGCAAACGCTCGTGAATGAACATGAGCAATTCATACTGCTTGCGGGTGAGCATCGTGGAACCTCTACATCTAGGAACAGAGTCGGAACAATCCGGGTTTGTTCTAGTGTTGTTCCCGCATTCCGTCAACTGCCGGAATCGGGGGACCCGCAGTTTTCTAGACCAGATGCAGCCCCGACACGCTGTCGCCGGCTTCCTTCGCCGGATCGCCGGGCGGCCGCACGATCAGCCCGTCGGCAAACGCGTAGGTCCGCAGCATGCTCGAGTCCTGAACGGGAAACGCCTCCGCGACGTCCGTCCCGTCGGCCTGACCCACCAGGTGGCAGCGCAGGTAGTCCTGGCGCTGATCGTTGGCGGGCAGGGCGTTCGCAAGCCGCGCCTGCGTCGTGCGCAACGGCGCATCGCTCGCGCCGAGCAGCCGGAAGATCATGGGCTTCAGGAAGAGCAGGGCGCACACCAGCGCCGACACGGGATTGCCCGGCAAGCCCAGAAACGGAATCGAATTGTACCGCCCGAAGATCAGCGGCTTGCCCGGCCGCATCGCGATCTTCCAGAACGAAACTTTGAGTTCGGGAACAAGTGCTTTCTGAATCAGATCGTGATCGCCGACCGAAGCGCCGCCCAAGGTCACGAACACATCGCACCCTTCGGAGACCGCGGCCTTGAAGCGAATGTCGTCGACCGTGTCGCGCGCAATGCCGAGGTCGCGCACCGTCGCGCCCCACTCGAGCACGCTCGCCGCAAGCCCGAACGACGACGAGCCCACGATCTGCGAGGGACCGAGGTCGCTGCCGGGCGGCATGATCTCATCGCCCGTCGCAAGAATGCCGATGCGCGGTGGGCGCGTGCACGGAACGCTCGGATGATTCATCCCCGCGGCAAGCGCAAGATCGCGCGCGCTCAAACGCCGTCCGGCCTTGAGTAATTTGTCGCCCTTCTTGAAGTCGAGCCCTGCGCGCCGGATATGTCGGCCCGCCGGCGCCGAGCCGTCGACGACGCGCACGGTGTCGCCCTCAAGCTTGGTGTTTTCCTGGATGACGATGGTGGTCGCACCCTTCGGAACCGGCGCGCCCGTGAAGATGCGCACGGCCTCGCCCTTGCCGACGGAACCCGCAAACGTCGCGCCCGCCGCAACCGAACCGACCACTTTCAAAGCCGCGGGCAAGCTCGCCACGTCTTGCGCGCGCACCGCGTAGCCGTCCATCGCGCTGATATCGGCGGGTGGCTGGGTCCGGTTCGCGGCGACGTCGGCGCTCAACACGCGGCCCAGCGCGCCGCCCAGCGAGACTTGCTCGGAGCCGAGCGGCTTCAGCCCCTCGACGACTTTCGCCTGCGCCTCGGCGACGGACAGCATTCATCACCCGCGATAAAGGTCTTCCGGCGCGACGCCCGCCGCGCGCGCCAATTTTTCTTCTTCCGTTTTCGTCAGCGACTGCGTGCGCCCGTGCAGGAAGCTGTAGATCGCACCGACCGCAAGCCCCGCGTCCTTCGCCCAGGCGTGGGCGGTCAGACCGCGGCCGGCCATGAACCGTCGCAACGCTTCGCGCCTGGCATTGTGATCGGACGGCGGCTTTCGAGACGCGGCCTCGGTCGTGATCTCCACCGGCTTGGCCCGCAGACGCGCGCGCCGGATCGGTGTCGCGGCCGCGCTCGCCCGCCGCACGGTCCGCGTTCGCCCAGACGTGGGCTCGGATTTGTCGACGCGGTATGCGCCCGACTTGCCGCCTTCCTTGGAAAGCAGGCGCACGCTTTCGATCACCATGCCGCGCTCGACGGCCTTCAGCATGTCGTAGATCGTGAGCGCCGCGATGCTGGCCGCCGTCAGAGCCTCCATCTCGACGCCCGTCGGGCCGGAGACTTTCACGCTCGCCAGGACACGAATGAGCGATGATTCCTCGTCCGGCTCGCACGCAATCGTGACCCCGGAAATCGGCAATGGATGACAGAGCGGAATGAGCTCCGACGTTTTCTTCGCCGCCATGATCCCCGCGATGCGCGCCGCCGCCAGGACGTCGCCCTTGGGCGCCGTGCCCTCCAGCACCAAAGCGAGCGTATCGGCCTTCATGCGCACGATCGCCTCGGCCATGGCCGTGCGCATCGTCGTGTCCTTGCCCGACACGTCCACCATGCGCGCATCGCCCTTGTCGTCGAGATGCGTGATCTTGCTCATGCCGCACCTTTGAGAAGCGCGCGCGTCGCCGTCGCGACATCCGCCTGGCGCATCAAGCTCTCGCCGACGAGGAACGCGCGCACCCCGCCGCGCGACAAGCGAACCAAATCGTCATGCGTGTTGATACCGCTTTCGGCCACGACGAGCGTCGCCTTCGGCACGTGCGGCGCCAACGCCTCGGTCACGGCCAAGGACGTCTCGAATGTCTTCAAATTGCGATTGTTGATGCCGATCATCTTCGGCTCGAGTTTCAGCGCGCGCTCCAACTCGCCGCGGTCGTGCACTTCGACGAGCACGTCCATGCCCCACTGCAGAGCGGCCGCGTTCAAGACTTGAGCTTCCTGGTCGGTCACGACCGCCATGATGATCAAAATGCAATCGGCGCCGAGCGCTCGCGCTTCGACGACCTGATAGGGATCGAACATGAAATCCTTGCGCAGCGCCGGCAGGTGCGAAGCCGTGCGCGCCTGCGTCAGGTATTCCTTGGCGCCTTGAAACGAAGGCCCGTCGGTGAGAACCGACAGGCACGCCGCGCCGCCGCTTTCATAGGCGCGCGCCAGCGTTGCCGGATCGAAATTCTGGCGAATGATCCCTTTCGACGGGCTTGCCTTCTTGATCTCGGCGACCAGCGCAAACCGGCCTTGATCGATCGCGCCGCGCAGCGCGGCCGCAAACGGCCTGACGGGCGGCGTGCGCTTCGCCATCGCCTCGACATCGCGCAACGGCACCGCCGCCTGCGCGGCGGCGATTTCCCGGCGCTTGTAGACGGCAATGCGGTCCAAAACCGTTTCGGCATCGCCATTCGACACGGCCACAAGCTTGGCCAAAGTCGCACGCGCCTGGCCGCTGTCGATCGCGCGTTGCGCCGCTTGAACACCCTCGCGCAGCGAGGCGGCCTTGCCGGCAACGATCAGCGCGGCGCTCGCGTTCAAACACACGATATCGCGATAGGCGCCAGGTTCACCCGCCAGGAGCTTTTCCATCGCCGCTGCATTCGTCGCGGCGTCGCCTCCAAACAAGCTGTCGAGACGATGGGTGGCAAGTCCCGCATCCGCAGGCGAGACCGTGAACCGCCGCACCTCGCCGTGATTGAGTTCCGCGACATGGCTGGGCCCTGTTACGGTCAACTCGTCAAGTCCGTCGCTGCCGTGCACGATCCATGCGCGTTCGGCGCCCAACGCGTGCAGCACGCGCGCGAGCGGCTCGAGCCACTTGTCGGAGAACACACCGACCAGCTGTCTCTTCACGCGGGCCGGATTGCACAAGGGTCCCAGCAAGTTGAACACGGTGCGAAAGCCCACCTGCTGGCGCACCGGGCCCACATGCTTCATCGCCCTGTGATGGGCCGGCGCGAACAGAAATCCCAATCCGGCCTCATCGATGCAGCGCGCAACTTGCTGCGGCGTCAGATCGATTTTCACGCCCAAGGCCGCCAGCACGTCGGCCGACCCGCTCTTCGACGACTGTGCGCGATTGCCGTGTTTGGCGATCTTCACTCCGCACGCCGCGGTCACGATCGCCGCCGCCGTCGATATGTTGAGCGTGCCGAGCCCGTCGCCGCCCGTGCCGCATGTGTCGATGGCATCGGCCGGCGCATCGACGGTCAAAGCCCGCGCCCGCAGTGCGCTCGCCGCCGCCGTGATCTCCTCGACCGTTTCCCCGCGCATGTGCAAGGCGGTCAGGAACGCCGCGATCTGAACGTCGCCGGCCTTGCCGTCCATGATGATGTCGAACGCGTCCGCCGCGTCGGCAAGCGAAAGGGGAGACCCGGACGCGGCCTTGGCGACAAGCGACTTGAAATGGTCTGCGCTCATGCGGCGCGCGCCAGCTCCAGGAAATTGCGCAACAGCGCGTGGCCGTGCTCGGTCGCGATGCTTTCGGGATGGAACTGCACGCCATGCACCGGATGCTCGCGATGCGACAGGCCCATGATCACGCCGTCATCGGACTCCGCCGTGATCGTGAGCGTATTGGGCAAGCTCGCCCGATCGACGGTCAGCGAATGATAGCGCGTCGCCTTGAACCTGTCGGGCAGGTTGCGGAACACGCCCGTGCCTTGATGGCGGATCGTACTCACCTTGCCGTGCATCGGCGCCGGCGCGCGAATGACCCGCCCGCCGTAAATCTGCCCGATCGCCTGATGACCCAAGCACACGCCGAGGATGGGAGTGGTCTCACCCGCACGTTCTACGAGCTCAAGACAAATCCCGGCCTTATTTGGGTCGCAAGGCCCCGGCGACAGAACGACCGCGCGCGGCTTCTTCGCCATCGCTTCGTCGACCGTGATCTGATCGTTGCGATAAACCTCGACCGTCGCGCCGAGCTGGCCCAAATAGTGGACCAGGTTCCACGTAAAACTGTCGTAGTTGTCGATCAGCAGGATCATCGCAAGGTCGCCGGCCGCCTCTGAAAGGGTGGGGAGTCGACGCCAGATAAACACAACCGCCCGGGGATGGTAAGCCCGACGTCTCGCCGCCCGATTTCCAGGACCGCAGGGCGGCTGCCCACTCGCTTCCGCGGGCGGTGCGGCCTATATGTTGGCCCCCGGTATTCAGTCCGCATCTCAAGCACGACAAGGGAGCATTCCATGCACAAGCGCCTTCAATTCTACATCGACGGCAAATGGGTCGATCCCGTGACGCCGAAGACGCTCGATGTCATCAACCCGGCAACGGAAGAGCCGATCGGCAAGATCAGCCTGGGTTCGAAAGCCGACGTCGACAAAGCCGTCGCCGCCGCGCGCCGTGCCTTCGAGACGTTCTCGCGCACGACGAAAGAGGAACGCCTCGCGCTCCTGCAGAAAGTCCTCGAGGTTTATCAGCGTCGCTACGGCGAATTCGCCGAGACGATCTCGCTCGAAATGGGCGCACCCATGTGGCTCTCCAAAGCCGCGCAAGCCGCAACGGGCGTCGCGCATCTCGGCCAGGCCATCAAGATCCTCAAGGACTTCGAGTTCACGAAGGTGCAGGGCACGACGGCCGTCGTCTACGAGCCGGTGGGCGTCGTCGGCATGATCACGCCGTGGAACTGGCCCGTGAACCAGATCATGTGCAAGGCGGCCCCCGCGCTCGCCGCCGGCTGCACGATGGTGCTGAAGCCGTCCGAGGTCGCGCCGCTCAACGCCATGCTGATCGCCGACGTGTTCCATGAAGCGGGCGTTCCGGCAGGCGTCTTCAACCTCGTCAACGGCGATGGACCGACGGTGGGCGAGGCGATGTCGGCCCATCCCGGCATCGACATGATGTCCTTCACGGGTTCGACCCGCGCCGGCATCGCGGTCGCCAAGGCCGCCGCCGACGGCGTCAAGCGCGTGACGCAGGAGCTCGGCGGCAAGTCGGCCAACATCATCTTGGACGACGCCGACCTGAAGAAAGCGGTGTCGAGCGGCGTGACGAGCTGCTTCATGAACTCGGGCCAGTCGTGCAACGCGCCGACACGCATGTTCGTGCCGCGCGGCAAGCAGACCGAGGCGATCGCCATCGCCAAGGCGACCGCCGAAGCCGTGAAGGTCGCCGATCCCTTCGCCGAAGGCATGAACATGGGCCCGGTCGTCAGCGAGACCCAGTTCAACAAGATCCAAGGCCTCATCAAGAAGGGCATCGACGAAGGCGCCACGCTCGTGACCGGCGGCCTCGGCCGGCCCGAAGGCCTGAACCGCGGCTACTTCGTGCGTCCGACGGTCTTTGCGAACGTCACCAACGACATGACGATCGCGCGCGAGGAAATCTTCGGCCCCGTTCTGTCGATCCTGCCCTACGACACGGAGGAAGACGCGATCCGCCAGGCGAACGACACGCCTTACGGCCTGTCGGGCTATGTCCAGTCGGGCAGCGTCGACCACGCGCGCAAGGTGGCCGCGCGCCTGCGCACCGGCAACGTGCATCTGAACGGCGCCGACGCCGACTTCAACGCCCCGTTCGGCGGCTACAAGAAGTCGGGCACCGGCCGCGAATGGGGCGAACACGGCTTCAAGGAATTCCTCGAAGTCAAAGCCGTGCTGGGCTACCAGGCGGCTTAGGTCGCGGGCCGGAAGCGACCGTGATAGTATGAATGCATGAACACGAAATCGCGGCCGAAAGCAAAAATCCTCCAGGCGTCAGACCTCAGCGAAAAAGAGGTCGACGCCTGGATCGTCGCGAACAAGGCTTCCGTCAACAAGAATCTCGCCGCGGCACGAAAGAGCCTTCGCGCCGGTCAGGGACGTGAGTGGGACTTTCCGAAGTTCGTTGCGAGAGCTCAAAAGCGATCCGCCGCGAAAAAGAAGAAGTAGGCGCATAGCGCGTCATGGCCAAGGCTCTGCTGTCGCGGCAAGCGGAAGCCGATCTCGATGAAATCTGGGACTACCTGGAAAGCAAAAACCCTCGAGCGGCACTCCGCTTGCTCGGGGAAATCAATGGGATGTTTGAATTGATTGCGAACTTTCCCAAAATCGGCCGAGTGCATGACGAACTCGCTGGTTCACCGCGAGTGTTCCCGGTGCGGCAATATCTGGTTGTTTATGAAATCGTCGAGGATGTGGGCGTCCAGGTACTGCGTGTCTATCACGCCTCGCGTGATCGAGATCGCATCTGACCCGCGCTGCGCGATTCGGTCAGCGATTGACCTTGCTCATCCCCGAAAATCGTTGAGCTTCTTCCGCCGAGCGGAACAGGGCCGCGGACTTGTACACCGTCTCCATGAACTCGGCTTCCGGATCGCTGTCCGCGACCACGCCGCCGCCCGCTTGTACGTACATCACGCCGTCCTTCACGATCGCCGTGCGCAAGGCGATACACGTGTCCATCGAGCCGTTGGCGGAGAAATAGCCGACCGCGCCGCCGTAGACGCCGCGCTTTTCCTTCTCCAGTTCGTCGATGATCTCAAGCGCGCGCACTTTCGGCGCACCGCTCGTCGTGCCGTTCGGGAAGCCCGCGATCAGCGCGTCGAGCGCGTCTTTGTCCGGGCGCAATCGTCCTTCCACGTTCGAGACGATGTGCTGAACGTGACTGTATTTCTCGATCACGAACTGCTCCGTCACGTTGACGGTTCCGGTTTGCACGACGCGTCCGACGTCGTTGCGCCCGAGATCGAGCAGCATCAAATGTTCGGCCCGCTCCTTGGGATCGGCGAGCAGCTTCTCCGCCAGCGCCTTGTCCTCGTCGGCGGTCGCGCCGCGCCGGATCGTGCCCGCGATCGGCCTGATCGTGACGACGCCTTCGCGCAGGCGCACCAGAATCTCCGGGCTCGATCCCACGACCGCGAAGCCCGGATAGTTCAAGAAGAACAGGAACGGCGAAGGATTGAGCCGGCGCAGAGCACGGTAGAGCTGGAACGGCGGCAATTTGAACGGCCGGCGGAAGCGTTGGCTGGGCACGACCTGAAAGATGTCGCCCGCCGCGATGTATTCCTTCGCCCGCCTGACGATGTCGTGATACTCGGCGCGCGTGGTGTTCGAGACCGGCTCTTCGAGCGCCAGCGGCTCGGTCGCGTACGCATCTTCCGGCACGCGGTTGCGCGCAAAGTCGACCGCGACCGCCGACAACCGCTCCTCGGCCCGGGCATAAGCCTGCTGGGCGCTGACGCCCGCTACGGGAAACACCGGCGTGGCGATGGTGACGTCGGCCTTCACCGCGTCGAAGATCGCAACGATCGTCGGGCGCACGAGAATGGCGTCGGGCACGCCCAGCGGATCGGGTTTGCTCGCCGGCAGCCGCTCCATCAGCCGCACCATGTCGTGGCCGAGATAGCCGAACAGTCCCGACGCCATCGGCGGCAGCGACGGCGGCAGTTCGAGCCGGGTGCGCGCAATCAAATCGCGCAGCGACGCCAGCGGCGCCGTTGCCTCCGGTACGAACGCGTCGGGCGCCTCATGGGCACGCGAATTGATCTCCGCCCGGGTGCCGCGACAGCGCCAAATAATGTCGGGCTTCAGACCGATGATGGAATAGCGCCCGCGAATCTCCCCGCCCTGAACGCTCTCCAGGAGGAACGAGTAGGGGTCGTGCGCGCCAAGCTTCATCCACGCCGAGACCGGCGTATCGACGTCGGCGATCAGCGCGCGCGCGACGATCTGCGGCTTGCCCGCGTCGTACGCCGGTCGGAACTCTTCGAACGACGGCGCGTGCGGCGTCATTCGCCGGAGTGAAACGTTTGAAAGCGCTTCTCGTCGACCGTCACGCCGACTTCGTTGCGCACGGTGTTCGAGAACTGCTCGGCAAGATCGCTCGCAAACGCCTCGCGCAGCCGCGCCGAGTACGCCGTCCGCGTCGGCGCGTCGGCGGGCTCCGGCGCGTACAGGATGTCGGCAAGGCGGGCAACGACGAGGCTCTTCCCGTGCGCGACCGCGCCGCTGAAGAACTTGCCGGGCTTTGCATCGGCAAGCGCGGCGACCGCGTCCGTGCCGAAAATCTCGGTCTGCCCGTAGCGGGGCAGGGGGTCGCTCTTGAGCGGCGCAACGCCGAGCGACGACGCGATCGACGCCATGGATTGCCCCTCGTTCCCGCGCTTGACGAGGTCGTCGGCGATCTTCTTGAGCCGGCCCTCGAGTTCTTCCGCGCGCCAATCCTCCAACACGTCGGCTTTCACCTGGTCGAACGGCTTCTTCGCCACCGGCGAAATCTTGTCGACATGGAATTCGAAATAGACGCCGTCCGGTGTCTCGGCCAGTTCGGAATCGGCTCCCGCCTCGGCGCTGAACACCTGATGCAAGAAGTCGCCGCCGGGCAAACCTTCGATCGGCTGGCCGGCGGGGTTATTGCCGCGCGCGTCGACGGCCTCGACCTTGAGAATCGGAAGCTTGTGCTTCTTTGCGGCTTCCTCGATCGTCGCTCCGCCCCCGCGCGTGTCTTCGAAATCGTCGGTGCGCTCCAACAGTTTTTCCTTGGCGCGTTCCGCCACGAACTTGTCGCGGATCTCCTGTTTCGCCTCGTCGAACGTCTTCAAGGTTCCCGGCGTCGACGACAGCGCGCGCAAAATTACCCAACCGAACGCGCCTTTGACCGGATCGCTGATCGTATTGAGGGGAAGCGTGAATGCTACGGCCGGGATCGTGGTGTCGGTCTTGCTGACTTCACCCAGGCGAACGTCCTCCGGCTTGAATCCTTCCGCCTGCGCCACGGCCTCGAAGGCTTGGCCGGCATCCAGTTTGCTCTTGGCCTCGCGCGCCTTGACCTCGGACTTGAAACGGATCTGCTCCAGCGTGCGCTTTTCCGGCGTCTCGTAGATCCGCTTGTTGGCTTCGTAGACTTTCTTGATCTCGTCGTCCGTAATCTGGACCTCGCTCGCTACGTCGGCGGTCCGCGCAGTGACGACGGTGACCGCGCGGAACTCGGGCGTCGAGTATTTCTCGCTCGCATGCGCCGTGTAATACTTGCGCAGCGTCGCCTCGTCCGGATCCCTGATCTCACCCGCCCGCGTCGGGTCGATGAGCACGTACTCCGCGACGCGCCGTTCGAGGCGAAAGCGGTTCAGCGCGGCGTTGAGCCCCGGCGGCAGCGCGACCCCGGCAAGGAGGGTCCGCATCAGCTGCTCGCGCAACATGTCGCCATGCACGAGGTCCAGAAACTCGTCCTGGCCGAGTTCGTTGCCTTGCAGAATTTGCTGCAGCGCTTGCGCGTTGATGTTGCCTTTGTCGTCGGCGAGGCCCGGAATGGCCTTGAGCGAATCCACGACCTGCGCCTGCGAGACGTTGAGCCCCAGATCCTTGGCCTTCTGCAGCAGCGCCTTGCGCGTCAGCATGCGATCGAGCGCCTCGCGGTCGAGCCCGAGCGCCTTCGCCTGCTGCGTCGAAAGCTCGGCTTTCGAATCCCGGGTCATTTGCCTCAGGAAGCGGTTGAATTCGCGCTGAAACTCCTCGGGCGTGACCTCCTCGCTGCCGACCTTCGCGATCGTCGGCGTCGACGACAGGCGCAACATGTCTTGCACGCCCCAGATGCCGAAGCTGCCGACCAGCAAGAGGATGAGGATTCCCGCGAGCCACCCCTTGGAGGCGTTGCGCATTTGTTCGAGCATGGAATTCGAGACCGAAAGTTTTTGGAGTTGCTGACCTCAGATGCACCGTCACGGCTCGCGAAAGGAGCGTAAGGCACCGCCGCCGGCGCCGGTCGACACCTGAACCGAAGCGGGCGGGATATTAGGGGCGCCCATGGGGGGCGGCAAGGCCGCCTTGACCTGCGGCCTCCCGGCGGCTTTCGTGCGGGCCGCTCGCCGACGCATCGATTGGACGACCTGACCATGACGCCGAAGCAACTCATTGCCGGAAACTGGAAGATGAACGGCCTGCTTTCCGCGCGCTCGGAAGTCGCGGCGCTGGTCCGCGGTCTGAAGAACATTGCGCCGCTGCCCGAGATACTCCTCTGCCCGCCTGCGACGTTGCTTCGCAGCCTTCTGGGCGAGGTCGCCGATACGCCCGTCAAGCTCGGCGGTCAAACATGCCACGCACTCGCCGGCGGCGCACACACCGGCGACCTCAGCGCGGAGATGCTGAAGGACGCGGGAGCCTCCTGTGTGATCGTGGGCCATTCGGAACGCCGGACCGATCACAACGAGGCGGACGAGCAGGTCGCCGCTCAAGCGCGTGCCGCCTGGCGCGCCGGGCTCGCCGCGATCATCTGCATCGGCGAAAGCGAAGCGGAACGCGAACATGGACGCACGGAGGACGTGCTCGCGCGGCAAATCGAC
Organism: Micropepsaceae bacterium; assembly: GCA_041477875.1. Classification (GTDB taxonomy): domain Bacteria; phylum Pseudomonadota; class Alphaproteobacteria; order Micropepsales; family Micropepsaceae; genus SZUA-430. The sequence continues at coordinate 14,781 of JBGOVA010000063.1, forward strand.
GGCAGCGTGCCCCCCGAGACCACGGCTGACAACGCCGCGCTCGCCTACGAACCCATATGGGCGATCGGCACCGGAAAGACGGCATCGCGAGCCGACATCGAATCGGCACACCGCTTCATCCGCACACGGATGAAAGCGCGCCTGGGCGAGCGCGGCGTGGCCGTTCGTCTGCTCTACGGCGGCTCGGTCAAACCGTCGAATGCTAAGGAAATTTTAAGCACGCCCGGCGTCGACGGCGTCCTCGTCGGCGGCGCGAGCCTTAAAGCCGCGGATTTCCTGCCCATCATCGCCGCCGCCCGCGCCGCTTGAGGCCCGCCGAGCAAGTCTTAATAAACCCGTTCTCGGGCATTATGCCGCGATGCGCGCCAACGTGTCCCGGGAAGTCGACTGAGATGTCTGTGGCAACCGCCCTCCAGACTCCGACCAGGTTTCGGTTCGACCACGCCGACGTTCTGCTCTTCGATCCCATCTTCGCAAACCGCACGACGCTGCGCACCTCGCTCGAAATGGTGGGGTTTCGTCGCATCACGGTGGTTTCCGACCTCCGCGAGGTTCCCGAACTGGTGCACCTCCACGTGGCCGATTTGTTCGTTGCCGACGTCACTCAGCACACGGAAAAGGTCTGCGCGCTCGTCCGCGCGATGCGCGAGGGCAAGGGGTGCGCGAACCCCTACCTGCACGTCGTGCTCATGGCCTGGAAGCTCGACAACGACATTGTGCGCCGCGCCTTGAATTGCGGCGTCGACGAATTCGTCACGCGGCCGTTTTCGGTTGCTTTCCTCGAGGCGCGCATCAAGGCTTCGACCGAGGCGCGGGCCGATTTCGTGGTCACGGGAGACTACATCGGGCCTGATCGGCGCCGCGATCACCTGCGCCGGGGCGACCCGCCCGTCTTCACGGCACCCAATTCGATGCAAGCCAAATGCCGGGAGACTTACGACCCCGGCCATTCGCCGGCTGCGATTCTGCGCGAGATCAAAGCGGCGAACGAGAAAGTCGGCACGGACCGCGTGCGCCGCAGTTCGATTCAGATCCCCCAACTCGTTCGCTTGCTGAAGGAAGCTTTCATCGAGATGGGCCCGCTCGAGCCCGGCCTCGTGCAACTCAAGGCCATCGCCAAGGATACGCTCGAGCGCGCACAACACGCGGGGGCGAAAACCGTCCTCGACATCGCAACGCCGCTCGTCAAGGAGGTCGCCGGGGCTCTATCGGGAGAGCACGTCGCCGTTCACATCGACACGATCGAGCGCCTCGGGATCGAACTCTATCTCGCGGCAAATCCGGGCTGCACCCTGGAGCATCTGAAGCAAGAACTCGAGCAAGCTCGCACGGCGAGCGGCAAACGCCGCTAGAACACCGCGTAGCCGCCGTCGACGATCAACGTGTCGCCGGAGTGATAGGCCGACGCATCGCTCGCCAGATAGACGGCGATCCCGCCGAAGTCCGCCGGCACGCCCCAGCGCCGAGAGGGCACGCGCGGAATGACTTTCTCGGCGAAAGCGGGCGAAGTCTGCGCGCCCGCGGTCATATCGGTCGCGATCCAGCCGGGCAGGATCGCATTGGCCCGCACGCCGTCGCGCGCGAACTCGACGGCGATCCCGCGGATCATCGAAATGACGGCGCCCTTGCTCGCCGCATAGTGCTGATTGCGTGCGGCCCCTTCGATCGCGGCAAGGCTCGCCACACCGACCAGCGATCCGCCGGGGTCGCCCTTGCCGACGCGCTCGCGCATGTGCCGCGCGCCCTCGCGCAAGGTGAAGAAGACGCCGTCCTGGTTGACCGACAGCACCTTGCGATACTGCTCCGCGGTGATGTCCAGAAACGACCGCGCCGGCGATCCGATGCCGGCGTTGGCGAAAACGGCATCGACGCGACCCATGTTTGCGACAGCGTCCTTCATGCCGGAGACAACCTGCGCTTCGTTCGCCACGTCGACTTTCTGGATCAGAACCTTGGTGCCGTGCGCACGCAGTCTCGCTTCGGCGGTTTTGTTCTTGTCGTCGTTCGTGCCCCAGATCACGATGCCGGCGCCCGCTTGCGCCAGCGCTTCCGCCATGCCGAGCCCGATGCCGCCGTTGCCGCCCGTGATGAGCGCGACTTTGCCCGCAAGATTGAACGGTGAGTAAGCCATGCGTTGTTCCTTTGGGTTGATGCCAAAAATGTCGTAGGCGCCTTACTCGTGCAGCGTCGGCTCCGGCAAGGGCCCGTCCGCCGCGAGCGCAAGCACGGTATCGATGAATTTCTCGGGCGCTCGCACCTGGCCGCGCGCGAGCAGCATCTTCGCTTTCGCGATCATCTCATCGCGCGAGAGCGGCGCTTCCGGATCGCCCTTCGCATGCCGGCGCTCGCGGCGCACGACCTGGCCGTCTCGCAGCGATACGCTGACCGCCGATCCCCACGCACGCGGATACGCGCGGTCATAACCCTCGCCGCGCGCCAGCGCGACACGAGAGGCGAGCGCCGACAGCTGGGCGCGTGCGGGTGCCTCGAACGCATCAAAGTCAACATCGCGCGAAAGAGCCGCGGCCACGCAATGCTGCAGCGAGAATTTCGCTTCGTACACCGACCGTGGCGCCGCGCGGTCGCAAACTTCGATCGCCGCCGAATAGGTTTCGACGCGAACGCTTTCGATCATCCGCGTGTCGATTTCGCCGCGCAACTCGAGCGCCGCGTCGATGGCGGGATGCGTGTGTCGGCACGACGGCCAAGGCTTGATCGACGAAACCAGAAGCTGCCACGGCGCGTTCGGGTCGCGAACCACCGCGCCGGGGTCCGCGTCCGCGCATGTCGCGCGAAAGAGGCCCTTCTCGCCCTCCAGGATCGCCGGCGGCCCCGTGAAGCCCTCCTTGGCAAGCGAGGCGGCAACGAGCCCGGCCTCCGCGGCGCGGCCCGCATGCAGGTGCTTGCTCATGGCGCCGGTCTCAAGGAACTGCCACAGCCCCGCCGATTGCGTTCCCGCATTGCCCAACGCATCGACGGTCTGCTCGACGCTCAAACCAAGCAGCTGCGCCGACGCCATGGCCGAGCCGAACGGACCGCACGTCGCCGTATTATGCCAAATCCGGTAATGCGCCGGGCCCACCGCCATGCCCACGCGGCATGTCGCCTCAAAACCCCACAACACTGAGGTGAGAAAACGATGGCCATGAACGCCCAAGTCGTGGCCGAGGGCCAGCGCGGCCGGAATCACCACGCATCCAGGATGCACGACGGAAGCGCGATGCAGGTCGTCGGTCTCAAGTATGTGGCCAAGCGCACCAACAACGAAGGCGCGCCGTCCCGCATCGCGCCCCTGCGATTTCGCCCAACGCAAGACAATGCGCCCGGGCTCGGAGTTCCGCCCCGCCCACGCATTGGCGACAAGGTCCAGCGTGAACAGCGCCGCCGCCTCGCGATCCGCCTGGGAGACGGGCTTTGCCGCAATGAGTCCAGCCAGCTGCCTGGTCAAAGTCATGACGCCCTCTTAGCACGGCACATCTTGCGCGGCGCGCCTGGCTCGCGCAGGTTAGCGCACCGGCCGCGGGCTGGGAGTCGCCACGATATCCCACGCAGCCGCCGGTCCACGCACTCACGCCTCGCCAACGACGGAACAGCCCCATGCGGTTCGCGTATTCGCTCCGCGCAGTACTCATCGGTGTCTTCGTTTTCGCGCTCTTCGGGTGCGGCTCGGACAAGTCCGGGCTCGGCGCTTACAAGGTCGGCAACCCGTACCAAATCAGCGGCGTCTGGTACTACCCGAAGGAAGACACGTTCTACGACGAAACCGGCATTGCCTCGTGGTACGGTCAAGACTTCCACGGCAGCGCGACGGCAAACGGCGAACGCTACGACATGGACGCGCTGACCGCCGCGCACCGCACGCTTCCATTGCCCACGATCGTGCGCGTGATCAATCTGGAAAACGGCCGCTCGCTCAGATTGCGCGTCAACGATCGCGGTCCCTACGCGCGCGGCCGCATCATCGACGTGTCGCGCCACGCCGCGCAGCTGCTCGGGTTCTACGATCGCGGCACGGCGCGCGTACGCGTTCAGTTCGAGGGCCGCGGCGAAGTCGGCGCCGCGCCGCCGCAAGATGACGACGAAATCGCCTCGACCCGTCCAAGCGACGTGAAGGCGGCGCCGGTTTCAAACATCGCGCGGGGCGAGTTGGCGCCCCCGCCTGGTGCCATCGCGACTGCACCGCGGACGGCGTACCAGGGTGTGCGCGTGGCGTCCGCCGGCACGGCGATGGCCCCGATCCCCGACGTAGAACCCGACGGCGTCGTGACGACGGTCCCGGTCCCCGCCAAGACCCAGCTCTGGATTCAAGTCGGCGCGTTCCAGTCGCGCGCCAACGCGGATCGCCTGGTCGAACGCCTGACCTATGTCGGCTATGCGCAGGTCTCGAAAACGCTCGTCAACGGCCGGCCGCTCTACCGCGTGCGCTTCGGGCCGCTCGCCACGGTGGAGGAAGCGGATTCCCTGTTGAACAAAGTCATCGATAAGGGCCAGAACGGCGCCCAGATCGTCGTCGAGTAAGAGGTCATCATGCGCCTGCTGTTTGCAGTCCTCAGCATTCTTCTATTCAGCCTCGCGCCCGTCGGGGCGCAGCCCGCACCGGATGCCTCGACCTTCGATCCAGCCGCAGCGCTTCAGACCAACGCGCGCTTCGCGCTGATGATGGACTACGAAACGGGCAACGTCCTGTTCTCGAAGGACGGGGATCAGCCGATGGCGCCCGCATCGATGGCCAAGCTGATGACGGTCGCCATCCTGTTCGAGAAGATCAAGCACGGCGAGCTCAAGCTCGAAGACACGTTCACCGTCAGCGAACGCGCGTGGCGCCTCTCGGTCGCCGACAAAAAAGAATCCTCGAAAATGTTCGTCAGCATCGGCTCGCAGATCCGCGTCGATGATCTGTTGCGTGGCATCATCATCCAGTCCGGCAACGACGCCTGCACCGTGGTGGCCGAGCATTTCTCCGGCAGCGAAGAGGCGTTCTCCGATCTCATGAACGCGGAGGCGAAGAAGATCGGCCTCGTCGACTCCGTGTTCAAGAACGCGAGCGGCTTGCCCGATCCCGATATGCACGTGACCGCCCACGATCTCGCCAAGCTCGCGGCCTACATCATTCGCGAATTCCCCGCGGAGTATCACATCTTCGGCGAGCGCGAATTTACTTGGAACAAG
>JBGOVA010000101.1:0-16377 GCA_041477875.1 Micropepsaceae bacterium
CTTTGGCGCCCACTGCCTCAACCTCACCGGCGACATCCATACCGAAGATCGTTCGTCGCGGCCGGCGGAGTCCGAAGAAGAACCGCCCGATAAAGTAGGGTCTGAGCTCGCCGCAATCCGTCCGGTTGACCGTCGTCGCATGGACCCGGATCAAGACCTCGTCTGCCTCGGGCGTCGGTTTGGGCACCTCGCGTATCTTCACGACGTCCGGTGATCCGTAGCGTGTGATGACTGCTGCTTTCATAAGCTGTTCCCTTCAATGATGAGCGATCGCGATCTGCGCCGGCAGCCAAGATGCCGCTGGGCGCCTCACGCGTCGCCGGCGGCGCCGTAGAGCCGTCGATGCGGCGGCAAGGGCGTGTCGGCACCGCCGGCGCTCACGCGACATGTGCTAGCCGCTGATGGATGAGGATCGCTGCGGCGAGATCCTCGAGGGCGGCACCCACCGATTTGAAGATGGTGATGTCCGTATCAGATGTGCGCCCATCGGACGTCCCCCGTGCCAGCGCGTAGAGATCGACGATGGCCTCCCGGTCGAGCACGCCATCGCGCATGGGCTGAATGATGTCGCCCGCCTCGCTCAACGCCCCTTCAAGCGTATCGACAAAGACGCGCGCTCTTCTGATCGCCGCATTGTCCGCCTCCCGCATATCTGGCGTGAAGCCGCCGACGAGATCGACGTGCTGGCCGGGCCTCAGCCATTCGCCCATGATGAGCGGGTCGTGCGTCAGCGTGGCGCAGGAAATGATGTCGGATCCTTTCACGGCATCCGCGAGAGCGCTGACTGGAGACGCGGGCAAGCCTTCCGAACGCAAGGAGGAGGCGAGTGTCCGCGCCTTGTCTTCGTCGCGGCCCCAAACCGAGATTTCGTCAAGCGAGGGAAAGAACGTCGGATACGCGCGCGCGAGATAGCTCGCGATATTCCCGGTGCCCACGATCAGCAAGCGCGAAGCGTCTCCTTTGGCCAGGTATGACGCCGCGAGGACCGATGCCGCGGCCGTCCGGCGCGATGTGAGCTCGACGCCGTCGATGACGGCGAGCGGGCGTCCATCCCGCGCATCGTAGAGAATATAGTTCGCGGCAACGGTGGATTTTCCCCGAGCGGCGTTGCCCGGAAACACGTTCACGATCTTGACGCCGAGATACTCGCCCTCGCGCCATGCCGGCATGAGAAGCAAAGTTGCGCTGGGCGCGCCGGGAACATCGATCGTGTGCTGGTGACGCAGCGGCATTGCGCATCCGGAGCGAAAGGCGGCGGCGAGGGCGGCGGTCAGACTCGGATAGTCGAGCAATGCGGCCACTTGGCGGCTGTCGACGATCTGCATGCAACATGTCATCGTGTGTGTCGCTCGTTGGCCTGTCAACCGATGACGTTGCGCTCGGGCAGCGCGCGCCCGTCGAGGAGTCTTTGGAATTGAAAGTCCGACAGATCGAGCGTTTGAAATCGTCCCGTCAGGATCATTTCCGCGACGGCGCGCGCGACGATAGGTGCTTGCTGCATGCCGTGGCCGGAGAATCCGTTGATGAAGAACAAGTTGTCGATCCCCGGATGGGGGCCGATGATTGCGTTTTGGTCGAATACGTTCATCTCGTAATAGCCCGCCCAAGCCCGCACAAGCCTTGCTTGTTCGAAGGCGGGAATGCGAAGCGCCAAAGCGGGCCACAGCGAGGCTTCGAAAAGCGCGTACTCGGGTTCGAGCGGCGCTTCGTCCGCGTCGCGCGGGGAGGCGATGCCGGCGATAAAATGTCGACCCTCCGGGCGGATCCAAAAACCGGACGGATCTATGACCAAGGGCATGTCCGGCAAGCTGGCCTTGCACGCGATCACAAAGACCGTGCGCCGCTGCGCCGTGACCGGCAGATCGATCCCGGCCCAACGCGCGACTGCGGCGGCCCAAGGCCCGGCGGCATTGACGACGCGATCGCATGCGATGGTCGATCCGTCGTGCAGTTCGACGCGCGCGACGCGCCGAGTCTCGATCGCCAATCCGCTGGCTTCGGAAGTGACGTAGTGTGCGCCCTGCGCCCGTGCTTTGCGCGCGAATGCGCTCAAGAGGGCATATCCGTCGAACCAACCCTCGCCGCTGTTGCCAAGCGTGCCGAGCACGATGTCGTCCACGTTGAGCCATGCGAAGCGCTGTTTGAGCGCGCTCCGTTCCAAGAGCACGCTGTCCGCGCCGTTGCAGCGTTGAACGGCGTACGCGTCTCTTAATGCGGCCTCCTGGGCCGCTCCGGCAAGATAAAGGTAGCCGCGCTCGACAAGTCCGATGTGAGGTCTCGCCTCGCCGACACGCAAGTGCTCGTCCGCCGCTCGCAGGAACGAGATGCTCGCTTGCGAAATACGGATGTTCGCCGGCATGGAGAACTGTTGGCGGATGGACGAGGCGGAGAGGGCCGACGAGGCCGTGGCGTAGGTTGGATCGCGTTCGATGACGGTGACGTCGAGCGCCGGATCGAGCGTCGTCAGCCAATAGGCGAGCGCGGACCCCATGATGCCGCCGCCGATGATCGCGACGTCGGTGCGCAGGGGCATTCGACGTTCCTCCCATGGCCGCACGGCTCAAGCACACCCAACGTGGCCGACGATCGCCGGGGCGCGCAAGGCCCGCCCCTTATCCACAACCCATCGGGCGGATTGTACACCGACGCACGAGTGCGATGGTTGTCCCCCGGGGATGCTAGCTCAAACCTTCGGGGTGACGGCGGGCGAGGGCTCGATCCTGGGAACCCCTTTAAGCGACCGATCACAGCCAATTCAGCAAATCCGGCAGGGTGAACTGTGCCGTCGGATTGGGTATCCCTCCATCGCCATGATTCGCGCGGGGCAAAGATGCCGCCGTGATCGGCCATGTAATAAAGAGAGAGAGAGGTCTCATTGATGGACTATCCCGGCGCGTCCTACGCCAAGCCGATCTTCATCGAAGCACCGCGCCATCCCAGTCTTCAACGTCTCTTCGAGTACTGGACGGCCAAGCGCGGCTCTCGCTCTGCGCCATCGCGCGCCGACATCCAGCCCGCGGAGATCAAGCCCTTGCTGCCGGACGTGATGATCTGGAACGTCGACAAGATCGGCGGTCCCTATACCATCCGCCTCGTGGGCGAAAACATCGTGCGCTTCGTCGGCCACAACAACACCGGAGCGTCGGCGACGGCCGGAATGCCCGAGGAAGCTGCCGCCACGATGATCGCCGTGCTGACCCAAGTCGCCGAAACGCTGGCGCCCCTCTTTCGCACGGGAAAGGCGTTCTGGCAGCAGGAAAAATCCTTTCGCGACTTTGAGGTTTGCTACTTGCCGCTGTCCTCAGACGGCGAAACCGTCAACATGATTCTTGGCGGCGTGAAATTCGACGTCAACGCGACGCCTTAGGGTTTCGCGGGCCAATAGGTCGCAACGGAGAGGGTGTGATCGCCCACCGAACGCCTCAGGATCCAACGACACCGAAGATTCTGCGCAGGTGCGGATTGAGAAAGCGACCTGTGGGATCATGGGTCCGGCGGACCGCCTCAAAATCACGCCAACGCGAGTAGAGCGTTTCGAAATCACCTGCCCCCAGGCTATGCAGCTTTCCCCAGTGCGGCCGCCCGTCGAAGCGGCGAAAGATCGGCTCGATTTCGGAGAAGAAGAAGGAATGATTCTGCGTGTGGCCCATGTGCACGGCGATCGATGCCGAGGCACGGTCGTGGAATGGGCTGAGCCATGCTTTGTCTGCGTTGACGAAGCGCGTTTCGATCGGGAAGTAGACCTCGTCATGCCGTTCCACGGCGGCGATCACCTTTTCCAGACATGGCCGAAGCGCGTCGCGCGGCAGGTGATATTCCATCTCGTTGAAGCGCTTTGGCCGATCTGTCGACAAAAGGCGCCAGGCCGGACCGATCACAGATTCAGTGTCCTGATTGGCGATTAGACCTTGGGCCACCATTCGCCGCAGCCAAGGCGCCCACGACAGCCAATCCCGGAGCGTCATAAGTTGCTCGGTGCCTTCGTTCTCGGCATTGAGCCTGCGCGGCGTCTCGGGTTCTTTAGTCTCGTCATGAGCGATGCAATAGGCCATGCCGGTGAAGGTGACGTAGTAAAACTCGAAATGGCGAAATTCGCGGCTGCGCGCCTCGGCCGCGGCCAGCGCATCCGCGACGGGCTCGAACCACGTGCGACGCTTGAGGCGCAAGCGTGCGCGATTCTGCAATCGGACTTGGGTTATGACGCCGAGCGCCCCGAGCGAGACGCATGCAGCCGCAAACAATTCGGCGTTGTTGACGGCGTCGCATTCGACGATGTTGCCGTCGGCCGTCATTAGTTGCAGTCCGCTCACCGCGCTTGCAAGCGAACCGAACGCCCTTCCGGCACCGTGCGTTGCCGTCGCGATTGCGCCCGCGAGACTCTGCTTGTTGATGTCGGGCAGGGCGTTCATCGACTGGCCGATGCGCTCAAGCATCTCGCCCAGAGCGAACAAACGCACGCCGGCGCCGACGCTCGCGGTGAGATTTTGCGGATCGTGCGAAGCGAGGGCGTTCAACCGGTCGAGCGACAGAACCGTGCCGGGCGTCGGCACCAAAGCCGTGAAGCTGTGACCCGCGCCTGTGGGCCGCACTGGGCCGGAGGAGCGGCGCAGAATGTCCCGCAGCTCGTTCAGGTCAGCTGGAACCGCGATGGCCTCGGGGACACAGGTTTGCAGACCCGACCAATTGCTCCAGCGCGCCTTGCCCAGCGGAACGGCGGGCAATTGCACTTCGGGAGGATCGCCGGCCGAGAGCGCGAGCCCTGCCACTCCGGCGGCGCCGATCGCGGCGGCGCCGACGCCGCCGACAATCGCCGTTCTGCGCGAGACGATCATTGTTCGCGCTCGCGCGCCATGAACAACGTCAAGTGTCTGAGATCGTCGTCCGAGCAGTCGAAGCACTGGCCATGCGGCGGCATCGCCTTGAAACCGTCGCGCACGTGATCAACGAGCGTGTCGGTGCCTTGCACGAACCGCGCCTTCCACGCCGACGTGTCTCCGGCAAGCGGCGCCCCCGAATCCGGACTGACGTGGCAGACGCGGCACGATCGCTCGTAGATTTCGGCGAGGCGCGCGTCTGCCGGAATCAACGTCTCCGCGGTTTTGACCTTCGCGGCCAGACTCTCGCCTGATTCAGATCCGGGGCCGCATGCCGACAGTGACAGAACGACAATCGCCGCGACAATGCCGCACACCGAAGGCCTGGCACTCTCGGTGTGCATTGCCGGGCATCCCAAGAACGATGCGCATTCTGCGGGGCTGATCGGACCACCTACATTGATCTGCGTCAACGCAGCGCTCCTGCTATACGGCGACCGAGTGGCGCGCGGGGTGTCCGGCCAAATATGCATCGAACTTGCTGGCGACGAGCCTGACGGCGACGCGCATCGCGACAGGTATCCGCAGGCGCCTGCCGTCGATTCTGACAAGGCCGTCCGCTTCAAGCGAGGCGAGCGCGCGTAACTCGGCCGCAAGCTCGTCTGCATTGCGCCCGTATCGCGATGATATTTCGTCGAGATCGGCCTCGAGGTAGCACATCAGCCGTTCGATGATGGCCCGGCGGAGGCGGTCGTCGGTGGAAAGCGCGCGACCTCGCGCCGTCGCCGGCTGGCCCGCATGTATCTTCGAACGATAGTCGCGAACGGCGCTCGCGTTCTGCGCATAGCCTTGCGGTGTCGACGAGATGGCCGACGCGCCAAGGCCGACGAGCGTGTGCGCTTCGTCGTCCGTATAGCCCTGAAAATTGCGCCTGAGCTTGCCGAGACGCTGCGCCCCGGCGAGAGGATCCGCAAAGTGCGCGAAATGATCCAGACCGATCGCTTGATAGCCGTGCGCGCTGAGGTCAGCGCTTGCGCTTTCATACTGCCGCAGCCGTTCGCCGGCGTCCGGCAAGTGCGCCGCATCGATCAGCTGTTGGTGACGCTTCAGGTCCGGCACATGTGCGTAGCCGAAGACGGCGACGCGCTGGGGCTCGAGTGCAATGGTTTGCTCAACCGTGCGGCGCACGTCGTCCGTCGTTTGGTGTGGCAGACCATACATAAGGTCGAAATTGAATGCCGTGATGCCCGCGTCGCGCAAACACGTTACGGCTTCACGCGTGACGCCGATGGGCTGCCAGCGGTTGACGGCGCGCTGAACGAGGGGGTTTACCTCCTGCACACCCAAACTGGCGCGCGTCACCCCGGCTCGGGCCAGCGCGTGGGCCGTCTCTTGGGCAAATCCGCGCGGGTCGATCTCGACAGCAAATTCGGCGGTGGGCGTGACGTCAAACCGCGCGCGGATGCGATCGGTCACGCGCGCGAAGTCGTCAGGCTTCAAGATCGTGGGCGAACCGCCTCCGAAATGCATGTGGGTGACAGTGCGCCTTGCGCCCGCGGCTTGGGCGAGGATGTCGATTTCGCGTAGCAGGACGTCGACATATGCCGCGACCGGTGCGTAGGAGTTCACGACGCTGAGCTGGCACCCGCAAAACCAGCACAGGCTGTCGCAAAACGGAATGTGGACGTAGAGCGAGATCGACTCGTGCGGCGGCAACTCGCCAAGCCAGCGCAAAAACGTGTCCGACGTCACGCCGCCATCGAAATGCGGCGCTGTCGGGTAGCTCGTATAGCGCGGCACGCGCGCGGCAAGAAGTTCGGCAAGGTCCATAGGTAATTCGATCGCACACGCGCGCATGAAGGCGCTTTGATCTGCCGCAATCGGCGCAATTCGTGCGACGCCCGCCTCCACGCCCCGTACCTTGATTTCGCTCAATGCGGCGATCACTTGCGGCGATGTTGTTGTCGCTATGGCGCAGTATCCGGCGCCACTCGTTAGAGGCCCACGGATAACAAGCTGTTTAAGCTGTGATCGTGCCGTCATGCCGCGCTGTTCTCGCTGGCGCGTTTGATTCAGGTCAATGCCTCTATCTCCGTAACTGACAAATTGTCAGTTGTCCGGAGAAAGCCCGTCCGGACGACCGCGAGGCTATCCATGCTTGACCGGCCGGCCGTGCTTAAGAGCGAGTTCGATCCATCGTCAGCGTCGCTGCTTGATCCGCCGCTCAGCGATGTCCAGACGTCGATGCGCGACGGCCTGCATCGGTTCGCCGCCGAGGTGATGCGCCCTGCGGGCCGTGCCCTCGACCGCATGACGGCGGACGAGGTCATCGCGAAAGGCTCGCCCTTCTATGCGATGCACGATCAGTATCGCGCCTTCGGACTCAATCAGTCCGCGATGGCGGAATTGCCGGCTCAGGAGGCAGCCCTCCTTCAATCCATCGCCTACGAGGAAATGGGCTGGGGCGATTCGGGGCTTGCGATTTCGATCGGCGTGAACGCCATGCCGGCTTCCGTGGCGCGCGTGTTGGGGGCGCCGGAATTCGCCGAGCGCTTTCCCGAAACGAAATTCGGCTGCTGGGCGATCACCGAGCCCGATCACGGCAGTGACATGCTCGATTCCACGCGCCAAGCGTTCGCGACCGACGGGCAGTACGGGCGGCCGAGTTGCATCGCGCGTCGCGTTGGTGGCGACATCGTGCTGTCGGGACAGAAATCGGCCTGGGTTTCGAACGGCGCCATCGCCGAACAAGCGGTGCTGTTCACCCTTTATGACGACGGCAAGACCGGCTTCAGGGGCGGCGTTCTCTACGTTCCGCTGGACGCCAAAGGCGTCAGCAAAGGCCGCCCGCTCGACAAAATGGGCCAGCGCGCACTGCCGCAGGGCGAAATTTTCTTCGACGATGTGAAGCTACCCGCCGATTGCCTTGCGGCCGACCCCGACGAATATCACGATGCGCTCTACGCCACGCTCTGCCTCGCCAACAGCTCCATGGGTTCCTTGTTCGTCGGCGTCGCCCGCGCGGCGTTCGAGCACGCTTTGGCCTATGCGCATGAGCGCAAGCAAGGCGGCGTCCCGATCATCCAGCATCAGAACGTGAGAGCGCGTCTGTTCTCCATGTATCGCAAGGTCGAGGCGGCACGCGCGCTTGCGCGCCGGGTGGCCGTTGCCAACGCGACCGCGGTTTCGCCGGCACTCCAAGGTGCGATCGCATCGAAGATCACGGCGACGCAAACCGCGTTCGAGGTGGCGAGCGAAGCGGTTCAGATTTTCGGCGGCGCCGGAATGTCGCGCGAGTATCCGATCGAAAAGCTCCTGCGCGACGCACGTGCCTCGATGATCGAGGACGGCTGCAACGAGCTCTTGGCCATCAAGGGCGGATCCCAGCTGACGGGTTGGGAAGGAACGAACTGAACGAAAGGATTCGGCCAATGGCCGCAAGCGCGATCATCGCCGGCGTCGGGATGACGGACTTCGGGAAGTTTCCCGAACGCGGACTGAAGTCCCTGGCGAGTGAAGCCGTCGTCGCAGCGCTTTCGGATGCCGGCCTACGGCCCGGCGACATCGAGGCGGCCTACATGGGCAATGCCGCGGCGGCGCTCATCACCGGTCAAGCAATGATCGCTGGCCAAGTGATCCTGCGCAGTATCGGCATCGGCCGCATCCCGGTCGTCAACGTCGAGAACGCTTGTGCAACTTCTGCGACCGCCTTTCAGCAAGCCGAGCGCATGATCGCCTGCGGCGAGTACGATGTTGTGCTGGCCGCCGGATTCGAGAAGCTGTTTCACAAGGATAAATCGCGGACCTTCTCGGTTTTCATGGGAGCGATCGACGTCGAGGGCATTCCGCAGTTCTTGGCCTCATTGAGCAAGGCCGACAAGCCGACGAACGATGAAGGCGGCGGCGGCGACAAACGCTCCGTCTTCATGGACATCTATGCCGCCGCCGCCCGCCGTCACATGGAGCGCTACGGCACCACCGCGCGCCACTTCGCGATGGTTTCGGCCAAGAATTCCTATCACGGCAGCCTGAACCCTCACGCGCAATACCGCGAGGTGCTGGGCGTGGACGAGGTCTTGGCGGCACCGTCCGTGGCGCCTCCGTTGACGCTGCCGATGTGCGCGCCGATCGGCGACGGCGCGGCAGCCGTTGTCCTGGTGTCGGAGAAAAAAGCGCGCGAGTTGGGTCTGAAGAACGGCGTGCGTGTGCGCTCGAGCGTGTTGGCCTCCGGTTGGGACGGCTCGGGAACACAGGACGAATCCGTCGTCGAGTACGCGTCACGCAGGGCATACGAAGCGGCGGCGATCGATCCGCGCGACATCGACGTCGTCGAGCTTCACGACGCGACCGCGCCGGCCGAAATCCTTTGCTACGAGTCCATGGGACTTGCGAAGAAGGGCGAGGGTGCGCGACTCATCGAGGACGGCACGACGCGCCTCGGCGGTGCCGTTCCGGTCAACACGTCGGGCGGACTGCTACGCAAGGGCCACCCGGTCGGAGCCACGGGCGCCGCGCAGATATACGAGCTATGCGAACAGCTGCGCGGCCGCGCCGGCGCGCGCCAAGTCGAAGGTGCGCGCTTGGCCGTTGCGGAAAACGGCGGCGGCTTCATCGGCGCTGATGCCGCGGCAGCCGTTGTCACCGTGCTTGAGAAAGCAAGGTGACAGCGATGAGCGATGTCCCGCCGATCCTCGCCCATGTCATGCGGGCGAAAGCGCAGGCGCAGCCCGACTTCGACGTGCTGACGTTCGTCAACATTGCGTCCGACGGCACCTTCGCCGACGAAGTCCGCTCTTACCGCGCCCTGTGGCAGCGAGGATGCATGATGGCCGGCCTGCTGCAAGGCAAAGGCGTCAAGTCCGGCGATCGCTTCGCGATCATCATGCAAAACCACCCTGAATTCGTTGAGGCGATGATTGCCGCATCGATCCTGGGCGCGATATTCGTGCCCATAGACCCGCGCACGAAGGGAGACAAGCTGGTCTACATGCTCGATTTCGCCGAATGCACGGGCGCAATCGTCGCCGACTATGCGTTGCCCAATCTCGCCGATGTTTTGCCGCGTGTTCCGCGCCTTGCCTGGATCGCCACGTTCGGAAAGGCCGCGAACGACATCGTCGATCCGAGAGTCTTTCGCCTCGACCGCGCGCGCGACGGCGATGCCTGGCAGATGGCGATCCGTTCGAACGATCCCGACGCTACGATGCAGCTGCTCTATACTTCGGGAACGACCGGCGATCCCAAGGCCATTGTCGCCACGCACCGTCGGTTTGCGGAAGCTGGCGTTCTCGGCATGCTTCTGGGCCTTAAGCCCGACGATCGTCTCTACACCGGTCTGTCTTTGACCCATGCCAACGCGCAGCTGATCACGCTGGGTATTGCGCTGGTGATGGGCCTGCCCGCGGTCATTAGCCGCAAATTCACGAAATCGCGTCTGTGGGACATCACACGTTGGTACGGCTGCACGGTCTTCAATCTGCTCGGGGGCATGACCGTCGAACTTTATAGCCAACCGCCAAAAGCGCATGACGCGCACAATCCTGTGCGCATGGTTCTGTCCGCCGGAATGCCGACGGCACTGTGGGAGCGCTTCGCCAAACGCTTCGGCGTCCGGATCTTCGAATTCTACGGCGCCGCCGAAGGCGGCCTGACGCTCAATCCACCGGGCGCGGGGCCGATCGGCAGCGTCGGTAAGCCGCCACCCAATCTCGAGCTTGCGATCCTGGACGATGATGGCGCGCGCGTGCCCGCGGGAAGCCCCGGTGAGATTTGCTTCCGCCCGGCGACGGGCATCTCGCCCGCCGTGCGCTACCTCAAGAACGACGAAGCGTCGAAAAAGAAGACCGCGTCGGGCTGGCTGCACAGCGGCGACGTCGGCCATGTAGATGCGGACGGCTGGCTCTACTTCGATCACCGCAAGGGTGACGAGATTCGGCGCAACGGTGAGTTCATCGCGCCCGGCTTCGTCGAGAAGGCGATCGCTGAACATCCGCAAGTCGCCGATGTCTTCGTCTACGGCGTGCCGGCGCGCAGCGGCGCACCGGGAGAAAAGGATGTTGTGGCGGCGGTTGTTCCGGTGGAGCGCGGCCGAATCGATATTGGATCGGTCTTCACACACTGCCGGCGCACGCTCGAACCGAACGCTGTGCCGTCGTTTCTACAGATCGTGCCTGAGATCCCGAAGACTGCGTCGGAGAAACCACAGGAGCGCTACTTGCGCGACCAATGGGCGTCCGGCGGACCGAACATCCACGCAGCGGACGATGCCGTCGCCGCTTGAACCGAGTGCGAAAGGACTGACGTCATGAAGTCGAAACCTCCCGTCGTCGTGTACGGTGCAAGTGGTTACACGGGCAAGCTAATCACTGAGCGTTTGGCGGACGCCGGTATTCCCTTCGTCGCCGCCGGGCGTGACAAGAAGCGGCTGAGCAAAGCGCTGGCCGATCTGCCGAACGCGAAGAAGGTGCGGGCGGAAGTCGCAGCGGTCGAACACGACGCGCTTGCGCTTGCGGGATTGTTCGAGGGCGCGCGCGTCGTCGCCAATGTCACCGGCCCGTTCGGTCAGCTCGGGCGCCCCGTTGCCGATGCCGCCTTTGCCGCGCGCTGCCATTACATCGACACGACCGGCGAGACCGATTGGATCAGGACGCTCAGAGACGAATACGGCTCTCGCTTTGCCGGCGAGAAACTCACTTTGTGCCCGGCGCTCGCCTATATGTGGACGGCCGGACAAATCGCCGCCGAGATCGCGCTCGAAGACAACAGCATTGACACTCTCGACATCGTTTACGCCCCAGGCAGCGCTCCGTCGATCGCTTCCACTCTGTCGTTCATGCGGATGGTGACGCGAACACAGTACCGCCTTGTGAACCGCGAACTCGATCCGTGGCCGAGCGGCGCGTCGATTCTGAACAGCTTGCCGCATTCGCACGAGGTCGTGCGCAGTCTGCCGTGGGGCGGCGGCGCGGAACCGATCTGGTACGAACATGACGCCCGCGTGCGCAATTGCCGCGTCACCGTAGGTTTGCAGAATTCCCAGATGGTGGACTGGCTTCTGAATTGCGCCGCCGAATTCAACAAAGCGGTCGGCACAAAATCCGAAGCCGAACTCGAGGCGCTGACGAACAGTTGGGGCCAGGCAGCGGCTTCGACGCCGCCGCGCGAGAACGTGGACGTGAACCGCAGTGTCATTTCCTGCCGCGCGCGCGGCGCGGAGTCGGGCAAAGAAATCGTTCTCTACGGCGCCGCCCCTTACGAACAAACGGGGGTCTTGATGGCCGAAGGCGCGCGGCGCTTGCTGGGCAAAGGCATAAATAAGGCAGGCTTCCTGTCGCCGGCCGAAGCGTTCGGTCATCGCAGTCTGATGGCGGCCCTTGCGGCCGCGGGCTTGCACCAATCACCCCCGGCGAGTGCGCCGCACGAATCCATGGCGGCCCGCCCGCAAGCCGTCAGCCAGCGCCAGTCACCGGCGGAAATTCATTAGTGAGCCACCGCGAACGCAGGAGATACGCAGATGAATCGACTTGACGGTGGCGAGCTTCTCGCCCGCACGCTTGCCAAGGCCGGCGTCAAGGACGTGTTCGCCCTCCACGGCGGCCATTTGGAGTCGTTTCTCCAGGGCTGCGTTCACAACAACATACGGCTGACGGATACGCGTCACGAAGCGGCGGCCGGCCACGCCGCTGACGGCTATGCGCGCGTCACGGGCGAGCTCGGCGTGTGCACGGTGACGGCGGGACCGGGCTTTGCGAACGCGGTGCCCGCGATCGTGAACGCCTATCTCGACGGCATTCCGACTTTGTTTCTGATCGGCGCACCACCACTTCGAGAAGCCGAAACCAATCCTCTGCAGGGCGGCTTCGATCAAATCGCAATGATTACGCCGGTCTCGAAATGGGCGCATCGCGTGACGAATGCCGAACGCATCCCCGATCTGACGGCACAAGCGATCCGCATCGCGCGCAACGGGCGTCCGGGCCCTGTCGTTCTCGAATTGCCGATCGACGTCCTGCACGGTCCGGTCGACGCCGAAGCGGTTGCCTCGCCCACTGGCCTTGCCGTTCGCACACACCCGGCGCCGTCGGCGGACGAAGTGTCCGCTCTGATCGAGTTTCTACGCAGTGCGCAAAGGCCGGTGATCTTTGCCGGCGGCGGTGCACGCTTCGCGTCGAAGGAATTGCTTCGCTTTGCGGAGCTCAGCGGCATTCCCGTGTTCGTCAATCCGCGCGGTTATGGGGTGTTGCCGAACGATCATCCGTTATTCGGTAAGGACGTCAGCAACCTTGCGGTCCTCCCGATGATGGGAGGCGAGGGTCCCGACGCCGTGCTCATTCTTGGTGCGCGCCTAGGTCTATTTGCGGGCGGACGCAGCGGAAAAATCATTCCGGCGAACGCCAGGATCGCGCAAGTGGACATCGACGCCGGCGAAATCGGCCGCTTGATGTCGCCGGAAGTCGCTGCGAGCGCGGACGTCGCGCAGACGTTGCGCGCGATGACCGAGCAAAGCGGTCGTAACAAGTGGCCCGACTGGACCGCGTGGTCGGCGAAAGCCGTTTCCCTCAAGCAGAGTCACGCCTTTCTCTTCGGCAACACCGACGGACAGTCGCCGATGCACCCCTATGGCGCCGCGCGCGAGATCATGAAGGCCCTCGGCCGTGACATGATCTACGTCCTCGACGGCGGCGAAGCGGGCGCATGGGCGCAGATGCACGTCGAGGTCGACGAGCCGGGCCGCGTGCTGGGTCATGGCTATCTGGGCTGTTTGGGCATAGGCCCGGGCATGGCTATCGGCGCCCAGCGCGCGTTCCCCGACAAGCGGGTCGTTCTGGTCACAGGCGACGGCGCCGTCGGATTTCATATCCAGGAATTCGACACGATGATGCGTCACGGCCTGCCCGTGTTGACGATCATCTTCAACAACCGCGCATGGGGCATGTCGATCCATGGCCAGGAAGCGATGTACGGACGAAACGCGCATGTCATCACCGAGCTCGCCGACACCAACTACCACACGGTCGCGCAGGCTTTCGGCTGCCACGCGGAGCGGGTCGATCGTCTTGAGGATGTCGCGCCCGCCGTCGCGCGCGCGGTCGCCAGCGGAAGGCCGGCATGCCTCAACATCATCGTCGACCGCGAGGCCGTGCATCCGATCACGACCATGCTCATGGGCGATAAGGACGAGAAGAAGACGGTCATTCCGTACTACGAGAACATCGCGGCGCAGTAGCGCCGTCATTGAAAGGGCGTTATGCGCTTCCTCGTATCGGTCGTGTCGGTGATCCTGATCGGGCTGGTTGCCATCGTGGCCGTGCTGCGCGGATTTCGCGACACTCCAATCGAAACACCTGGGCCGCCCGCAATTCCGGTGACCGTCGTGGAGGCTCGCCCGGCCGGCAACGCCGACGTCATAGAGGCGACGGGCATGCTTGCCCTCAAACGCGAAACACCGCTTTCCTTCAAGGTCGCCGGCGTCATTGCCTCGCTCACGGTGCGCGCCGGGGACATCATCAAGACCGATCAGGTTCTCGCGAGTCTCGATCAAACCGAAATCACGGCGCGGGAAAGGGAGGCCCGCGCGCAACTCGATTTGGTGCGCAAAGAAGACGAACGATCGGCCGAACTCTATCGCCGCGGCTTCGTCGCCGCGGGGCGCGTCGACAATTCCAAAGCCGCGCTTGAACGCGCCCAGGCGGCATTCGACGTCGTGCATTTCGACCGCCGATGGACGGAACTTCGCGCACCTTGGGATGGCGTGGTGTTGAACCGCTTCGCTGAAGCGGGCGAAATCGTCGCGCCCGGGCATCCCGTCCTTGCCGTCGGCGACACGACCGGTGGATTCAATCTCATGGCGCCGATCGCCGACCGCGACGTGGCACGTTTAACGGTCGGCGATCGTGCAGACGTCCAGTTCGCGGCGGCGGATGCGCCGGTGACGGGACGCGTGGCGAGACTCACCGCCAAAGCGGACTCGCGCACCGGCAGTTTCGAAGCGGAGATTGCTCTCGACAAACCGCCCACATCACTGCGCAGCGGCATGATCGGTGACGCGACGATCCACCCATCGGTCGGCCGCACAACCGCCATGCTTGCGATTCCCGCCGAGGCGATCGTCGAAGGCGACGGCGAACGGGCAACCGTCTACGTGCTCAAGGCCGATGGCGCGAGCGCCGAACTGCGCGAAGTGCGCCTCAGCCGGTTGGAAGGATCGCAGGCGCTTGTGCGCGACGGTTTGTCGGCGGGCGAACGCATCGTCGTCTCGGGCGCCGCCTATATCCGCGCCGGCGATCCGTTACGCATCGTCGAAGCACAGTCGGCGGAGCTCAGACGCATACCGCGCCCATGACGACGCCATGTCCTGGTTGAGCACATTCTCCGTTCGGTATTGGCAATTTACGCTGGTGGTCTTCGCGATGCTGGCCGCGCTGGGCGCGAATGCGCTACGCACGATCCCGCGCTCGGAGGACCCGCACTTCCCGATCCCCGTGATGATCGTCAAAGCCGTCCTCCCGGGGGCCGACCCAATGGACATGGAACGGCTCGTCGCCGATCCTATCGAAGACGCGATCGACGCACTCGACGACGTCAAGGAAATCCGGTCGACGAGCCAGAACGGCGTGGCGATCGTGTCGGTCGAGTTCGATTGGAATTCCGACGCGGACAAGAAATACGACGACGTGCTGCGCGAAGTGAACGCGCTGAAGCCAAGTCTGCCCGAAGGCCTCGCACGGCTCGAAGTCAACCGGCTTCGCACGACCGATGCCAATATCATGCAGATCGCGCTCGTCTCCGGCGATGCTTCATGGAAGGAGCTTGAGGATCGCGCGCAGGATCTCAAGGACACGCTTGATCGTATCCCCGGCGTCGACAAGGCCCGCTTCTGGGGTATTCCGAAGAGCGAAGTCCGCATCGCGGTCGATCTCGGCGAATTGGCGATGCTCAATCTGCCGTTGACCCGCGTGGCCGATGCCGTCGGGGAGGAAGGCAAAGACGTTCCGCCGGGAGCAATCCATGCCGGCGGGCGTCGGTTCAACATCAAGGCCACGGGGTCGTTCAGGTCGATCGAGGAAATCGGTGACGTCGTCGTGCTCGCCGCGGCCGGACATACCGTGCGCGTGCGCGACGTGGCCGAGGTCGGGTGGGCAAGCGGTGAACCCGACCATCTCGCACGCTACAACGGCCGGCGCGCGGCGTTCGTGACGGCCACGCAGAAGAACGGCGACAACGTGTTCACCGTGCGCGACCGCATCTGGGCCGAGTTGGACCGTTTCGAGCGCGAACTGCCCCCAAACATCAAGATGGAGCGCCCCTTCGATCAATCGAAAGGCGTCGACCAGAGATTGAGCCACCTCTTTCTCGATTTCGCCTTCGCCCTTTCCCTCGTCCTCGTCACCTTGCTGCCGCTCGGGATCAGGGCCTCGCTCATCGTGATGATCTCGATCCCGTTGTCGCTCGCCATCGGCGTCACGCTGCTGCAGTTCACGGGTTTCTCGCTCAACCAGCTGTCGATCGCGGGGTTTGTGCTGGCGCTCGGGCTTCTGGTCGACGATTCGATCGTCGTCACCGA
>JBGOVA010000001.1:0-71615 GCA_041477875.1 Micropepsaceae bacterium
GCACGAAACAGAATTCGGAGTTCTTCGATTCGATGAACACGTAAGAAACGCAAGGTCGCCGCGCGATGAAACTCGCGACGACCACGTTAACAGTGCGCACCGGCGGCCCCGGTCTGACCGACATCACCGCCGACGTTGCGCGCTGGCTGGCGAAGGAGCGGGCAGGCGAGGGGCAGCTGACGCTCTTCATCCGCCACACGTCGGCCTCGCTCGTCATCCAGGAGAACGCCGACCCCGACGTGCTCAAGGACCTCGAAGCCTTCATGAAGCGCGTGGCGCCCTGGGACGAAACCCTCTACCGCCACCGCACCGAAGGCCCCGACGACATGCCGGCCCATATCCGCGCCGCGCTCACGAACGTGTCGCTGACCATCCCCGTGACCGGCGGCCGCCTGGCGTTGGGCACCTGGCAGGCCGTCTATCTGTGGGAGCACCGGGCCGCACCCCAGCAGCGCGAGATCGTGGCCCAGCTTCTCTGCGCGTGACTGTGCCCGGAAGGTTCGGGTAATTTCCCGCGGGCTTAAGGCGGTGGCAACCCAACACGGATCTGACGATGCGGGCGCTCGGACGAATTCTTGCTTCAGTGACTCTCTTCCTCGCCGTCGCATCCGCGCACGCTGAAGGCGTCGAACTATCACAGGAGCGCCAAGCCTATCTCGAAGGCGTATGGAGCGGCGTCTCGGCCGACGTCAGCGCCGACAAACTATGCTCGCTCACCGCCCCGCCCGCGGGCGCGACGACGCTCTCGATCGAGTTCTTGCGCTCAGGCGGTATGGCATTCGCCGACGACGGCAGCGAAGCCGCTATCCGCGGACCGATCGTGGAAGCGAGCGAGGCGAACGGCGTCGTCTCGCTCACCTTCGGCAACGAGGTCTGGCGCCTGCGTCCCGACAGCGACAAGGTAATGTCGCGCGTCCGCTCGTCCGCCTCGCTCGGCGGCGACGTGGACTCGATGGTGTTCAAGCGCTGCCAGAGAGCCGCCGACCGCGGCACCATCGACCTCGACCGCGACGGCCTGACGTTCCTCGCCGCCGATCTTCCGGGCGACGAAGCGTACTTCATGGACGACCGGCTCGCGGCCAAGACCGGCAAGCGCTGCGCGGTCGAGGAAACGCAATATTTGTTTTTCGTCCTGCTGGGCCCGTCGGAATTCAGGGTCAGCCGCTGGAACAGCTTCGCGCTCGCCGACAAACTCGCGTCCAACCAGCCGATCAAATTACCCCCGCTCGATCCCGTCGCGAATTGGAAGATCGAAAGCGCGCGCGCGGACGGTGCGAAATATGTCGTCCGTATGCGCGACTACGATGACGCAAAGGCGTTGCCCGAAACCATTCACATCGAAGTCAAGCCCGGCGGCTCGATCGCCATCCCCGAATGGCACCGCACGTTCATCCGCTGCAAGGGCTTCCAGTCGCGGAGCTAGGGTCTCGCAGGAGCACATGATGAAACTCTATGTTGGCGCCATCTTCGCCGTTGTATTCGCCGTTGTCTTCGCGGCCGGGTTTGCGGGCGCCTGCCAGGCGAACAACGCTCAAACCGTCGACACGAAATCGGGCAAGGTCGTCATCGAGACTCTGGCGGAAGGTCTCGATCATCCGTGGGGCATGGCGTTCCTGCCCGACGGCCGGCTGTTGGTTACGGAGCGCGCCGGCCGCCTGCGCATTCTCGGCACCGACAACAAACTGTCGCCACCGCTTGCTGGCGTGCCGGAAGTCTACGCCAGCGGGCAGGGCGGCCTGCTCGACGTAGCGCTCGATCCCGACTTCGCCGCCAACCGCACGATCTTCTTGTCGTTCGCCGAACCTGGCGGCGACGGCGCCTCGACCGCGCTGGCGCGCGCCACGCTCGGCGACAAAGGGCTCACGGGGCTCAAGGTCATCTTCAGCCAGCAGCCGAAAGTGTCGGGCTCAGGCCACTTCGGCGGCCGCATCGTTTTCGCGCACGATGGCCATCTCTTCTTCACGATGGGCGAACGCCAAAAGTTCGATCCGTCGCAAGATCTCATGAGCCATCTCGGCAAAGTCATCCGCCTCAACCGCGACGGTACGGTCCCCAAGGACAATCCGTTCGTCGGCCGTGCGGATGCGAAGCCGGAGATTTGGTCCTACGGCCACCGCAACGTGCAAGGTGCGGCGATCGAGCCCTCGACCGGCACGCTGTGGACGATCGAATTCGGACCGCGGGGCGGAGACGAATTGAATCGGCCAGAAGCCGGCAAGAACTACGGTTGGCCGCTCGTCAGCTGGGGCAACCACTACGACGGCCGCGACATCCCCGACCCGCCGACGCGTCCCGACCTTGTCGATGCGGTCAAGTATTGGAACCCGGTGATTTCACCCTCCGGCATGATCTTCTACACGGGCGCGACGTTTGCGCAGTGGAAGAACAACCTGCTCGTCGCCTGCCTGAGCGGCCAAGCGGTGACGCGATTGAAGATCGAGGGCGGCAAGGTCACGGACGAAGAACGCATCGCAATGGGCACGCGCATCCGCGACGTCGAACAAGGCCCCGACGGTTCGATCTATCTGGCGACCGACGAATCCAACGGAAAAATCTGGCGCCTCCGCCCGCAGTAGCGGTTCCGACAATTGGCCAAGGGCTACTTCATCGAGGAAAAACGTAAAGCCCTTGTCGGGCCCGCCGCGCTTGGCGACGCGGCGGACCTCTTCAACATAAACCTTTGCGAGTTTCGGTTTCGGGGCGCCGGCGCGCAGTTTCAACTTTGGATCGTCCTTCAACAGCGCCACCACGGCGAGTTCGGCGCTCTCAGGCGAGGCGGCGTCCACCCATCGCGTTGTGAAGAACCCCACCAGCGACTTCTGGCGCGCGAGATAGCCAGGGAAATTCTCACCTCTCACAAGGCATCGATACAAAGGCATCGTCGACCTCAGCGCGCCGTCATCCCGCCGTCGACGACGACCTCCGATCCGGTCATGAAGGCCGCGTCGTCCGACGCCAGGAACACGACCGCGTTCGCGATGTCCGCGGCAAGCCCCAGCCGCCCGAGCGGATGCAGCGCGATCATGTTCGCGCGCACTTCGTTGGCGCTGCCGGCACCCGTCGCCACGAAATCGTCCATCACCTTCTGGCCCATCATCGTGTCGATGACGCCGGGATGAATCGAGTTGACGCGGATCTTGTGGCCGAGCGTCGCGCACTCGAGCGCCGCGCCCTTTGTCATCAACCGCACGGCGCCCTTCGATGCGTTGTAGGGCACCGCGAACGCAGCCCCTGTCAGCCCCGCGACGGAGGAGAGGTTGACGATCGACCCGCCGCCCGGCCATTGCTGCGCGCGCTTGGCGATCGCGGGGATCGAAGTCTTCATCCCCAAAAACACGCCTTCGACGTTGATCGCCTGCATGTTGCGAAACTCTTCGATCGAGGTTTCGCTCATGGGCTTCAACGCGAAGATGCCGGCGTTGTTGAGCAGGATGTCGAGCCCGCCGAAGCGTCGCTCCGCTTCGCCGACGGCTGCCTGCCACGCGCCCTCGTCGCGCACGTCGTGATGGCGATAGCCGGCGCGCCCGCCGCTGGACGCGATCGCCGCCGCCGTCCGCTCGCCGTCCTCATCCAAGACATCGGTGATCAAGACGGCGGCCCCGGCGTCCGCGAGCGCTTTGGCGGACGCCGCCCCGATGCCGCGCGCGCCGCCGGTTACCAGTGCGACCCGTCCCTGAAGTTTCCCAGCCATGTTGCGCTCCGCTGACTATTTCACACACTGTTTGCGCCTTTTCGCCGAACGTCAAACGGCGCCGAATTGACGCCATGCGAAGATCGCGTCACGCTGCAGCCATTGTGAAATTGGGAGTCCGCCGCCGATGACCGAGGAATCGCACGACCGTGCCAAGTACCACGCCATGATCGACGGCACTGCGGAAGATTGGCAGACCATCGTCAAGCACGTCGCGCCCTTTCAGAAAGAGCTCCCGAACCGCATCATCGCTCATCTCAATCTGTTGAAGGGTGACTGCGGCGGCTTCCCCGTCGACCGCTTGGAGCACTGCCTGCAAACCGCGACGCGCGCGCATCAAGCCTGCGAGGACGAGGAGTACGTCGTCTGCGCGCTCGTCCACGACATCGGCGACACGCTCGGCCCCGCAAACCACGCCGACGTCGCAGCCGTGATCGTGAAGCCCTACGTCTCGCAGAAGAACCACTGGATCGTCGAGAAGCACGGCATGTTCCAGGGCTACTACTTCTTCCACTTCCTGGGGCTGGACCGGAACATGCGCGACCAATATCGCGGCCACCCGCATTTCGAGCCGACCGCTCGGTTCTGTCACCTCTACGACCAGAACTCGTTCGACCCGAATTTCACATCGATGCCGCTCTCGGCCTTCGAGCCCATGATCGCGCGCGTGTTCGCACGCCCGAAGAATTCGATGTACTTGCGCAAGGACGGCGCGCAAGCGGCCGCCGAATAAACGTCACGCAGCGTCCGGAATGAGCACCAGCGACCCGGTCGTCTGGCGGCTCTCGAGCGCGCGGTGCGCTTCGGCGGCTTGCGACAGCGGAAACCGCTTGGGCTCGTTCTTGCGGATCACCCCGCGCCCGACGAGCTCGAAGAGTTCGCCCGCCGCGACATCGAGTTCGCTGGGCGTCGAGACGTAGTTCGCAAGCGTCGGTCGCGTGAAATAGAGCGACCCCTTCTGCGCCAGGACTGACGCGTCGAACGGCGGCACCGGCCCGCTCGCGTTGCCGAAGCTGACGAACAAGCCCAGCGGCGATAGCGAGTCGAGCGACGCCATGAACGTGTCGCGCCCGACGGAATCGTAAACCACGGGCACGCCCTTGCCGCCGGTGATCTCGCGCACGCGCGTCGCGATATTTTCGCGCGACGACACGATGACGTGATGACAGCCGAGCCGCTGCGCCAGCGCGACCTTGCTGTCGTTGCCGACGGTACCGATGACGGTCGCGCCGAGGAAGCGCGCCCACTGCACCGCGATCATGCCGACCCCGCCCGCCGCCGCGTGATAGAGGATCGTTTCGCCTTCCTTCACGCGGTGCGTGCGGCGCAGCAGGTAGTGCGCCGTCAGGCCTTTCAGCATGATGGCGGCGGCGAGCTCGTCGCTCACGCCCTCGGGAATCTTGACCGCGCGATTGGCGACCACGTTCGACGCCTCGCTATAGGCGCCGATGGGACCCGACGCGTAGGCGATACGGTCGCCCTCGCGAAAGCGCGCGACGTTGGGACCGACGCTTTCGACCACGCCGGCGGCTTCCAGCCCAAGCCCGGAGGGCAGGGGAACTTTGTAGAGTCCGGTGCGGTGATAGATGTCGATGAAGTTGACGCCGATCGCCTTGTGGCGCACGCGCACTTCGCCCTCGCCGGGCGGACGCAACGCGACGTCCTGGAACAACAATACGTCGACCCCGCCCGTCTTCTCGAATCGGATCGCGCGCGTCATGGCCAAGCCTCAATGCAGATGGGTTTGGAAGAATTCCGCGCTGCGCTTGTTGGCGAGGTCGGCCGCCTCCTTGTCGTAGTGCTGACCGCCGATGCGCGCGAACGCATGATCGACCTTCGGGTAGACATGCGCCGTCGCCAGGGCAAGATCTTTGAGCGCGTCGACGATCTGCGATTGCGCAGCCGTCGGGACGAACTGATCCTTCGCCGCGATATGCAGCAGGAGGGGTTTCTTGATCTTGTCCTTTTCGTTCAGGTGCTGCTCGATGCTGACGCCGTAATAACCGACCGCAGCGTCCACATTTGTCCGCGTCGCCGTCAGGTAGGCAAGCAGCCCGCCTAGACAATATCCAACCGCGCCGATTTTGGGTCCGGCGCCGGGCACGCCGCGCAAGTGCGTGATCGAGGCTTGGATGTCCTTGATGCCGGTGTCGACGTTGAACTTCTGATAAAGGTCGAACGCCTTCTTCCACTCGGCCTCCGACTTGTCCGTGATCTGCACGTTGGGTTCGATGCGCCAGAACAAGTCGGGCGCCAGCGCGAAATAACCCCGGCCCGCAAGCTCGTCGCAGACGCCGCGAACGAAGCCGTTGACGCCGAAGATCTCTTGGATGACGACGATGCCCGGCCCCTTATGCGTCGCGGGCTGGGCGAGATAGGCGCTGAACTTTCCGTCGGGTCCTGCGACCGTGATGTCGGTGCCGGGCATGGGATGGCCTCCTGGCGATGTCGAAGGTTGAAACTAGGCGCGAAGGGTGGGCATGGCATCCGCCCCGACCACACGCGTCTTCAGTTGAATCTCGAACTGGTTCGGATCCGTCATCGGCGCGGAGCACGTGCGCCCCGCGCACAGATAGACCGTCGCCTTGTTGTTGACCTGGCCTTTGCCGTTCGCCGGATGGGTCGGATGCAACGCCTCGCCCGGCGCGACGACCGTGACCACTTTGTTCGGCAGGCTGAGCCGCTTGAGCACGTCGCGGAACGCGACGACGCCCGGATCGTTGCGCTGCCCGACGATGACGATTTGCATCGCGCGCAGGATGAAGTCGAAACCGTTGAGATAGGTCGCGGCCGAAATCAACTGCTTCCGCGCGTCCTCCGCGAAGGCTTGCGTCAGGACACTGAAGCGCTCGGCGTGCACCACATCACCGGTCAGAGCCTCAAGGCGCGCCAGCACGTGCATCATCGTGCCGTTCACGGACGGCGTCGCCCCGTCCATGACCGTGCGCACGCGCACGACCAGCGGATCGCCGTCGGAAGGCGTCAGCGCATAGCCGCCGATATCCATGCGCCAGAAGTTGTCGTTGAGTGTTTTCACCCACGCTTGCGCGCGCTCGAAATACGGCTGATGGCCTGTGACCTCGTAGAGCGCGAGTGCCGCGCGCGCCATGTCGGCATAGTCGTCGGCGAGACCCGGCGCCCCGACTTGGCCGGCACGCGAGCTGTGCGCGAGCTTGTCGCCCGAACCGCCGAGGTCTTTCCCCATCTTGTCGGCGACGAACCAGAATGCCTTCACCGCGGCCGCCTGCCAGTCGACGCGGTTGAGTGCGTCGGCCGCTTGAACGAGGCCATAGATCGTCAGCCCGTTCCAATCGGCCAGCACCTTGTCGTCGCGCCCGGGTTTGACGCGCTTCTCGCGGCGCATGAAAAGCTTCTCGCGCAGCGCATTGAGCTTGCCCTCTTGCACGGCTTCCAGCGGCACCGGCGCGCGCAGGCGATGGAGGATCGTGCGCCCTTCCCAATTGCCCTGCGACCGCACGTCGTAGACCTGCTTGAAGAGGGCGGCGTCTTTGCCCAGCGCGGCATCGATCTCCTCCTCCGTCCAGACGTAGAACTTGCCTTCCTCGCCTTCGGAGTCCGCGTCGATCGACGAAGCGAAGGCGCCGCCTTCCGTCAGCATCTCGCGCAACGCCCAGCCCACGGTCTCTTCGATGCGCGCGCGATAAGTCGGATTGCGCGTCTGCAGCCAGACCAGCGACAGCACGTCGATCATCTGCGCGTTGTCGTAGAGCATCTTCTCGAAGTGCGGCACCAGCCAGCGGTCGTCGACCGAGTAGCGCGAGAAGCCGCCGCCCAGATGATCGTAGATGCCGCCCTGGCACATGTTGGTCAGCGTCATGTCGACCGCGTGCAGGAACTGCGGCAGCATCGTGTTCTGATAGGCCCGCCACATCAGCTCGATCACCGGCGTGTTCGGAAACTTCGGCGCGCCCAAGAGCCCGCCATGGAACACGTCGACCTGCTGGCACAGCCGCTTCATCGCGGCATCGAGTGTCGCCGGATCGAGTTGCTGCCCCGCACGGTTGGACTCGAACACTTGGGCGAGACCCGTGCGCAGGGTCTGCGTGTTCTTCGCGACCTGTTCGCCGTTCTCCCGGTAGAGCCGCGACACCTCGCGCAGCGCGTCGCCGAACGCCGGGCGCCCGAACTTCGCTTCCGGCGGAAAATACGTGCCGCCCCAGAACGGTTCGCCCTTCGGCGTCAGGAAGATCGTGAGCGGCCAGCCGCCTTGCTCGCCCATCATGTTGAGCGCCGTCTGGTAGATCGCATCGATGTCCGGCCGCTCTTCCCGATCGACCTTGATGTTGACGAAGAGCGAGTTCATCAGCGCCGCCGTCGTCGGGTCCTCGAAACTCTCGTGCGCCATCACGTGGCACCAGTGGCAGGCGGCATACCCGACCGACAGCAGGATCGGCTTGCCGCCCTGCTCGGCTTCCGCAAGTGCCTCCGGCCCCCATTGGCGCCAGTGAACGGGGTTGTCCTTGTGCTGAAGCAGGTACGGGCTCGTCGACTGTGCGAGCAAATTCATGGATCAGGACGCTCCTTGAGCGCTGGCGCGAGGGTGGAAAAGCATGTGCTGCGTCCGGCCGCAGCCCGCGCTAAGGTCGATGCGCGTTGTGCGAGTGCCAACATTAAGCGGAAGGCCGTACGTTCGAGCGATGAAAATCACAATTGAAGTCGATTGTACACCCGCCGAAGCCAGGTCCTTCATGGGCCTGCCGGACGTGGAACCACTCCAGGCCGAGGTGATGGGCGAGATCCAGCGCCGCGCCATGCAGGCGCTGGCCATGACCGATCCTCAGCAGCTCCTGAAGAACTGGGTCCCCTGGGGCGCGCAAGGGCTCGAGACCTTCCAAAGCTTCATGCGCGCCGCGACCGGCAGCCAGCCGAAGAACGGCAACAAGGACGAAGAGCCGCCAAAGCCGAGATCGCGCAGCTGATCGCCTGCCCATGGAGCGGCGCGCGACGATCTTCGCCCTGTCGTCGGCCCGGGGCCGGGCAGGGGTCTGCGTCTTCCGGGTCTCCGGGTCCGCTGCCGGCGCCGCCGTTGGCGCGCTGACCGGCAGAGCGCTTCCCGAACCCCGTTACGCGGCGCTCCGGGATTTCAGTCTTGCCGACGGCACGCTGATCGATCGCGGCTTGCTGCTGTGGTTCCCCGCGCCGCATTCCTTCACCGGCGAAGACGTCGCCGAACTCCATCTCCACGGCGGCCCCGCGATCATCGCCGCGATGACGCGCCGTCTGGGCGAGATCGACGGCTTGCGCCCCGCGGATCCCGGAGAGTTCACCCGCCGCGCCTTCGCGAACGGCAAATTCGACCTGACCGAGGTCGAGGGCCTCGCCGACCTGATCGCGGCCGAGACGGAGCAACAGCGCCGCCTCGCACTCCGCCAGGTCCAAGGCGCGCTGAAAGAACTCTACGAGCGCTGGCGCACGGAGCTCGTGCGCGCACTCGCCCATCTCGAAGCCGCGATCGACTTCGCCGACGAAGAACTCCCGGACGATTTGATCCCGGGCGTGCGCGCCGGCGTCGATCGCCTCGCAAGGGAGATCGCTTCCCATCTCGCGGATGATCGCCGCGGCGAGATCGTGCGCGACGGCTTCACCGTCGTGATCCTCGGCGCGCCGAACGTCGGCAAGTCCTCGCTCTTGAATGCGCTCGCGCGTCGCGAGGCCGCGATCGTATCGGCGATCCCCGGCACCACGCGCGATCCGATCGAAGTCGATCTCGACCTTGCCGGCTATGTCGTGACGCTGATCGATACGGCGGGCCTGCGCGATACGACGGACGTGATCGAAACCGAAGGCGTCAGGCGCGCGAGAGCGAAAGCCCAGGTCGCCGATCTTCGCCTCGGCGTCATCGACGGCAGCCACGAGCCCGAGCTTGATTCACGTGTGTCACGCGAGTTGTCGAAGCACGACGCCGTGCTGATCAACAAATGCGATGCGATGGGTCGCCGTACTGTCCCCGCAATTCTATCGCGCGACGGCGAACCGCTCCGCACGATGCGTGTCTCGGCGCTGACCGGCGAAGGCATGGACGCGCTTCTCGCGTGGCTCGAAGCGCAAGTGGTGGCAGCCGCCGGCGGATCGGAGTCGATGCCGATGACGCGTGCCCGTCATCGCGAAGCGTTGCAGGATGCGCATTCCGCGCTGACGCGTGCACCGAAGGCGTTCGACGACAAAGCGCTCGATCTCGCCGCCGAAGATTTGCGTATCGCCGCGCGAGCGCTCGGCCGCATCACCGGCCGCGTCGACGTCGAAGATCTTCTCGACGTGATCTTTCGCGAGTTCTGCATCGGCAAGTAAGGGTCACAAGCGGCGTCAATGCAGAACGCTGCGAGTCGTTAAGACTCACATGAAACCGGACTCATATGAAACGTCCGCGTACGGAGCGTCGCCCGCTACGCTTTGACTCAAACCCTCGCTCTGCTGTATCGCCTCGCCGTCATGAGCACCGAGTTCGACGTCATCGTGATTGGCGGAGGCCACGCCGGCTGTGAGGCCGCGACGGCCTCCGCGCGCATGGGTGCGAAGACCGCGCTGATCACGCACAAGGTCGAAACGATCGGCGAGATGTCCTGCAACCCTGCCATCGGCGGCTTGGGCAAAGGGCATCTGGTTCGCGAGATCGACGCCCTCGACGGCGTCATGGGCCTCGTCGCCGACCGCGCCGGTATCCAATTCCGCCTGCTGAACCGCTCGAAGGGCCCGGCCGTCCGAGGCCCCCGCGCCCAGGCCGACCGCAAGCTCTACCGGCGCCACATGCAGGAGGTTCTGGGCGCCTACCCTAACCTCGCGATCATCGCGGCTGAGGTCGACGATCTCATCATCGAGAACGGCCAGGCTGCGGGTGCGATCACCCGCGACGGCCGCCGCTTCCCGTCGGGCGCTGTCGTACTGACGACCGGCACCTTCCTCCGCGGCCTGATCCACATGGGCGAGCGCAAGATCCCCGCCGGCCGCGTGGGCGAGGCGCCGGCGCTCGGCCTGTCGCGCACCCTTGAAGCCGTGGGCCTGGCGCTCGGTCGCCTGAAGACCGGCACCCCGCCGCGCCTCGACGGCCGGACCATCGATTGGGCCTCGCTGGAGATGCAGCCTGGCGACGAACCGCCGGTCCCGTTCTCGTTCCTCACGACCAAGATCGCCAACGCCCAAGTGCGGTGCGGCATCACCCGCACGACCCCGGCGACCCACGCGATCATCAAGGCAAACCTCCATCGCGCCCCGATGTACTCGGGCCAGATTGAGGGCGTCGGTCCCCGCTATTGCCCGTCGATCGAGGACAAGGTCGTCCGCTTCGGTGCCCGCGACCATCACCAGATCTTCTTGGAGCCCGAAGGCCTCGACGACGACACCGTCTATCCGAACGGCATCTCGACCTCGCTGCCGGAGGACGTGCAACGCGACCTCCTGAAAACGATCCCGGGCCTCGAACACGTGACAATGGTCCGCCCCGGCTACGCGATCGAATACGACTACGTCGACCCGCGCGAGCTCGCGGCCACTCTCGAATTGAAGAAGCTGCCCCGCCTCTTTCTCGCCGGTCAGATCAACGGCACCACCGGCTATGAAGAGGCCGCAGCCCAAGGCCTCGTCGCAGGACTGAACGCGGCCCATCGCGCAGCTGGCAAGGAGGGGCACATCTTCGATCGCGCATCGGGCTATCTCGGCGTGATGATCGACGACCTCGTCACGCGCGGCGTCAGCGAGCCCTATCGCATGTTCACCTCGCGCGCGGAGTACCGGCTGACGCTGCGCGCCGACAATGCCGATCAACGTCTGACCCCAACGGGCATCGCGCTCGGCTGCGTCGGAAGCAATCGCCGATCGTTTTTCGAATCGAAGACGTCTGCACTCGAATCGGCACGCGAGGAACTCGGCGCGATGACGATCACCCCGACGGCCGCCCGGCGCGAAGGCGTGATGTTGAACCAAGACGGCCTGCATCGTTCCGCCCTCGAGCTGCTGGGCCACGCGCAGGCGGGCAGGGCGACTGTGCTTCGGCTCTGGCCATCGCTGGGCGCGCTCAAATCTGAAGTGCTCGAACAGCTCGAAACAGACGCGCTCTATGCCGGCTATCTCGATCGCCAGGGCGCCGATATCGCCGCCTTCCGTCGCGACGAAGCGCTAATGCTTCCCGGCGACCTCGACTACGCGGGCGTCGCCGGACTATCGACCGAGATCGTCCAACGCCTGTCGCGGATCCGGCCATCGACCTTGGGACAGGCGGCACGCATTGAAGGCGTCACCCCCGCCGCGCTGACCGCGCTGCTTCTCACGCTCAAGACGCGGGCTCGGCAAGTGGCGTGACCGCGACTCCCGGTAGACCAACTTCAACTTATGGTCCTCTTGACTTTGCACGTGATACGGGAGTCCCACGTGAAACGCTGAGTCGTTTATCCACATTCGTTAACCTTCTGATTGAGTGGAACGGGCGCTTGAATCTTGTGGCGGCCTCGACCCTGCCCGACGTGTGGCGGCGCCATGTTTTGGACTCCGCCCAGCTCGCCCCCCTGATTCCCGACCAGGCAAGGACAATCATCGACCTGGGAAGCGGCGCCGGCTTCCCTGGATTGGTCTTGGCCATCCTCCTTTCGGACCGGCCCGGTCTCATCGTCCACCTCATCGAATCGACCCAAAAAAAGTGCCGGTTTCTGGAAGAGGCCGGCCGCGCGACAATCGCGCCGATCAAGGTCCACGCGGCCCGCGCCGAGGACATTCGGGGCCTCGAGGCCGACGTCGTGACCGCCCGGGCCGTGGCCCCCCTGGACCGCCTTTTCGCCCTCGCCCATCCCTTCTTCGGCCCGGCCACGATCGGCCTGTTTCTCAAGGGGAGATCACTCAACGACGAATTGACCCGTGCAACCAAATCCTGGAAACTTGACGCAACCCTCATCCCGAGCCGGTCCGACCCCTCGGGCTCGATTTTGCGCGTGACAGGATTGACCCCTTGGCGGAAGCCTCCGAGACCCTCTTAGAACCGCGCCGCGGCGGCCGCGCCGAGAAGACTCGAATCATCGTGATCGCCAATCAAAAGGGCGGCGTCGGTAAGACGACGACGGCGATCAATTTGGGCACGGCGCTCGCGGCCGTGGGCAAAGCGATTCTGGTCATCGACGTCGACCCGCAAGGCAACGCGTCGACGGGTCTGGGCATCACCAAGCATCAACGCGGCGTCTCGATCTACGAGGTGTTGATCGGTCACGCAGGCCTGCAAGAGGCGATCGTACCGACCCAGATCCCGGGCCTTCACGTCGTGCCGGCGACCTCCGAGTTGGCCGGTGCCGAGATGGAGTTGGTGGGCGTGCCCCGCCGCTCGTTCCGCCTGCGCGATGCGCTCGAGGCCTACATTCACAAACTGAGCGAACCGGTTGAAAAATCCGACTCGACGGCGGTTTCGACCGATGTGAATAAATTCATACACTATGATTATATTCTTATCGACTGCCCGCCCTCGCTGAACCTGCTGACCATCAACGCGATGACCGCCGCGAACGGTTTGCTCGTGCCGCTGCAATGCGAATTCTTCGCGCTCGAGGGTTTAAGTCAGCTGTTGCGCACCATCGATCTGGTCCGCGGCAGTCTGAATCCCGGGTTGGAAATTCAGGGCGTCGTTCTCACGATGTTCGACAAGCGCAACAACCTGTCCGAACAGGTCGCCGAGGACGTGCGTCAGCACCTGGGCGAAAAAGTTTACCAAACGATAATACCTAGGAACGTACGCATCTCCGAAGCCCCGAGCCATGGTTTGCCGGCCCTGCTTTACGACCTGAAAAGCGCGGGAAGCCAGGCCTACATCAAGCTCGCAGGCGAACTCATTCAACGCGAAAAGTCCCGTAAGGCAGCATGACACCGGTAAAGAAAACACACTTCTCGGGACTGGGCCGCGGCCTCTCGGCGTTGCTGGGCGAGGTCGAATCGGAAGTCCTTGCCGCGAGCGCGGCCAATCAGCCCGCAGCATCTCACGCGACCCACGCGCCCGGCGCCCCCGTCGAACAGCGCGCCCCGCGCACGCTGCCGATCGCGCTTTTGAAGCCCAACCCCTTTCAGCCGCGCCACGTCTTCGACGGCGAGGCGCTCGAAGAGCTGACGAACTCGATTCGCGAAAAGGGCGTCCTTCAGCCCATCATCGTTCGCCCGGTCGCGGGCCAGCCCGACGAATTCCAGATCGTCGCCGGCGAGCGCCGCTGGCGCGCGGCGCAGAAGGCGCGCCTGCACGAAGTGCCCGTCGTCATCCGCGCCTTCACCGATGCCGAGGCGCTCGAAGTCGCCCTCATCGAGAACATCCAACGCGCCGATCTGAACGCGATGGAAGAAGCGCGCGGCTATCGCCAACTCATCGAAAAATTCAACTACACCCAAGATGCGCTGGGCCAGGTCATCGGCCGCAGCCGCAGCCACATCGCAAACACCATTCGCCTGCTCCAATTGCCTCAGACGGTCCAGGACTACATCAGCGCCGGCAAACTGAGCGCCGGTCACGCCCGCACGCTTGTGGGTCAACCCGACCCGGAGACGATGGCGCTCGAACTAATCGAAGGCCGCGTCAACGTCCGCGAAGCCGAAGATCGCGGCCGCAAGGCCAAAGGCAAAAAGAAGCGTGCGCAAGGCAAGGACGCCGACACCCGCGCCCTCGAACAATCGCTCTCGACGCAACTGGGCCTGACCGTGACGATCGCCCACAAGGGCGACAAAGGCGGCGAGATCCGCATCGCCTACAAGACGCTCGAACAGCTCGACGACGTCTGCCGGAAGCTCGGCAACTCGACCTGAGCCGATCGATCCGCGTTCACGCGCGACGAACGAATCCGTCCGGGCTCCAACTACAGCGTCGAGCTCGGCGCGTTGAGCGTGCCGCTCTCGCGCCGCTTCCCCGAAGCCCTCGCCAAGCTCCGCGCCAGCTGAGGCACGAACGACGCTCCATCGCGACCATGCAACCGCGCCGTGACGAACGGTTCCCCCAAACAACACGGAACGTATTTGCCGTGGTCGCGTTGTCCTCAAGGGGCAGAGGAACCCGAAAGGAACGCATTCATGAACATCGCGGCAAAGCTGATTTCGCTCGCCGGCGCGTCGTGCATCGTCGCGTTTGCGAGCGCGCCGCCGGCGCTCGCTGACTCAAAGCCCTGTTGTTACAACAACGGACAATATTTCAGCTCGTCCCCGTCGACCTGCCGGAGATACGGCGGTCAAGTCGTGGAGTACGAATACTGCCAACGCTACGGAGCGGGCTACAACAGTGGCTACAACAGTGGCTACAACGGTGGCTATGACGGTGGCTATCGCAACGACAACTACGACCGCGGCGACTACTACGGCTCGCGGCGGCCGGGCGTCTCGTTCTCCATCGACCTGGGCGGCGTGGTATTCGGCTACTCCGACGGTTACTACGATCGCAGCCGCCGCTGGCACCGCTGGCGCAGCGACCGCGAACGCGCCTGGTTTCAGCAGAACCGCCGCTCGGCCTACTACGACATGCACCACGACCGCGATCGCGACCGCGATCGCCGCGACTGGCGCGAAGGCCGCCGCCACGACTGGGACTGAAGACGAGAGTTGAGTCCGATCCAACCCCGGTGGCCGGCAAGGCCGCCGGGGTTTGCTGCTGCGTCCGTTGCGGCGAGGAAATCGCACCCCGGCGCCCAGCCCGTGGACCCGGCCATCGCGAACTGCATGGCGTGTGCGACGGCCAACGCGTAAGGCTGTCGCCGACTGCTGCCAGTGCGCAGCCGTGAACGGCGCGGCGGCAAGGAGATCGCGTTCGCATGAGCGCCTATTTCGAGGAACTCGATTATCAGCCGACGCCGATGGGCGCCCTAAGCTTGCGCCGCCGCAAAGACCTATCGCTGGGCATCGACGTCTACGAGATCAAGCTCGGCGACGAGTTCCTCATGTCTAGCCTGTTTACGGCGGCTGAAATGGCGTTGGCGCGGCTTGGTCTGGCCGAATTGCCCGGGCAAGATTTGGATGTCCAAGATTTGGATGTCGTCGTGGGCGGACTGGGGCTCGGTTACACCGCGCAGGCCGTGTTGGCGAACAGCCGAGTCCGTTCGCTCGTCGTCGTCGAGGCGCTCCCGGCGGTGATCGATTGGCACGCGCGCAGGCTGCTCCCGCTCGGCGCGGAGTTGGCGTCCGATCCGCGCTGCCGGTTCGTCTGCGGCGACTTCTTCGCCGCGCTCGCGTCGCGCTCGCCGGGCCTCGACCCCGCCCGGCCGGGACGGCGCTTTCACGCCATATTGGTCGACATCGACCACAGTCCGCGCAATGTGCTGCATCCAAGCCATGCGCCGTTCTACGAGGCCGCCGGCCTGCGGCGTCTTGCAGACCACTTGAATCCGGGCGGCGTCTTCGGACTGTGGTCGAACGATCCCCCGGACGCGCAATTCGGCGCGGCGCTGGCGGGCGTCTTTGCGGCGTCGGACGCGCACGTGGTCACGTTCTACAACCGCCTGCAAAATCGCGATGCCGCCGCGACGATCTATTTGGCAAGAACCGCCGCCTGAGCGCGTTCGAGTTGCGGTTGCCGCGAGCCGCCGCGTTCTAGGGCACGATCTCGAGGCGCGCGATCTTTTCGCCCTCGAGCGTGAACGCGTAGCGCAATTCGACGGGACTGCCGGGAAAGTCGCCCGAGACGCGGCCCTTGACGATCGTCTTGCCGTCGCTCTCGCCGACATCCAAAACCTCCACGGTCGGCCGATACTTTTTGACGACCTCAGCCTTCCACGCGCGGATCGCGGCGATCCCCCGATGATCGTGGCTCTCGTCGCGCACGACGGCGTTGTCGGCGAAAGCAAGGGCGGCGTCGGCCGCGTCGTGCGCGTTCGATCCCGCGATATAGGCGGCGATGGGTTTGGGCAGTGCTTTGGACATGTCGGTATCTCCTGTGAATTCCGCCTCCCCCTTGCGGGGAGGCCAGCGAGAACGAGCGTAAGCGAGTTCGAGTGGGCGGGGGTGCGCCTAGCTTCGTTGCCGCCCTCAGAGGATGGGAATACGCTCTTCCCATGACAAGAACGCACGAAGAAGTAAGCCCCGCACCGGAAGGTAAGGCAGACGCCGGCTACACGCCGATGTCGGCCGCGCGCGCCGTCGAAGAGACGCTCAAGATTCTAGAAGGCCGCTGGAAACTCGTGATCTTGTTCCATCTCTTCGGCGGCAAGGTGCTGCGCTTCTCCGAACTCGAACGCGCGATCCCCGCGATCTCCCAGAAGATGCTGACCCAACAGCTGCGTCAGATGGAAACCGACGGCATCGTC
Source organism: Micropepsaceae bacterium (assembly GCA_041477875.1). Classification (GTDB taxonomy): domain Bacteria; phylum Pseudomonadota; class Alphaproteobacteria; order Micropepsales; family Micropepsaceae; genus SZUA-430. The sequence continues at coordinate 16,948 of JBGOVA010000001.1, forward strand.
CGGCGCACCATCCACCACGAGGTGCCCCCAAAGGTCGAATACGCCCTCACCGATTGGGGCCAAGCCCTGTGCCCCACGCTGGACTCTCTGCTCAAATGGGCGCCGCTACGCGACGTACCCAGCCGCTGAATTCCAATCCCGCGTTGAATATTCGGGCACGCATGCAAAGGCGCACAGCCGTGCGTTTATCGCCGGCGCGTTATCGAACGTCGGTGTCCGGCGGCTCGCCGTCGGAATGCTCCGTGCGCCAGCTGCCCTTGTCGTCTTCGAATTCGATGTCGTGCGGCGGCGTCGCGACGCGCTGCTCGCCCGCCGCGCGCTTGGCGGCGGCTTCCGCCTCCGCGCGTGTCGCAAAGGTTTCGGCGAACACGTCGCCGACTTTGTAGGTCCAGCCGCCGTCGTGCTGGACGACCTTGTAGTGCACCTCTGTCATGACTTTTTCTCCTCACACGCGCTCGAGCAGCGCCACGGTTCCTTGTCGCCGTCCGCTGTGGTCCAGTCTAGACTTGGGGCTCCACGAAACTTTTACCAGCCTCTGGTGAGAGTGCCGCCTGCTGCCGGCGGCCATCCGCTCGGGGCGAAGGTCCCCGGAGTTTGCCCTAATCCGACGACTGCGCCGCGATCGCCTCAAGCCGCTTGAGAAACTTCCCGCGCGCAGCTTTCGACAGCGGGCTCGTGCCGAACAGTTCGACGAAGAGCAACCCCTCGAGCGCAAACCACGTCAGCAGCGCGAGCTCGGGATCCTTGCTCGTGTCGGCGAGCCGTTTCCAAATCCGGTCGTGCGCCGCGCGGATGGGGTCAAGCAGGGCAGGGCGCTCGGCGATGGCGGCGATCATGCCGAACGATCCGCGGCGCTGCTTGGCGACGTCCTCTTTCCCGCGCGCGGCGAGACGTGCGGCGAGCAGGCGGCTTGCCTCGGATGATTTCGCATTGGTCTTGCGGCCGCGCTTCTGCGGCGCTTCGAGCCGCTCGACATAGCGCTCGAGCAGACCCTGCAGCAGCGCGACCTTGGACGGGAACTGGTAGAGCAGGCCGCCTTTGCTGATGCCGGCGCGCGCGGCGACCGCGTCGAGCGACATATGGTTAGCCCCGACCTCCGACGCCAGCGCCTCGGCCGCGTCCAAAATAGCCTGACGCGAGTTGGGCCTTTTGCTCAATTCATGATCCTTCAATCGTGAATGTACTATACCGTCTGGACGGTATACTGAAACTTGACAACAATCTCCAGCTTCGCTGTTTTTCTTGGCCCCGCGCCCTTATCTTTTGGGGGCGGACGGGTCCCGAGGGTCTGAGTGCCGATGAACAAGCGCGTTGTCATTGTCGCCATTGCCATCGGCGTGCTGTGCGCAGGGCTGGTCGCGTTCAATTTCGCGGGGCTGTTCTTCGGCGGACACGCCTTCATGCAGCCCCCGCCGACGGTGGTCGAGGCGATCACCGTGAAGCTCGGGCCGTGGCAGTCGGGCATCGAGGCAGTGGGCACGGCGCGCGCCGCGCGCGGCGCCGACGTCGCGGTCGAGGCCGCGGGCGTCGTCAAGGCGATCAAGTTCAACGCCAACGACCGCGCGAAAGCGGGCCAGCTTCTGGTCCAGATCGACGATGCGGTCGAACGCGCCGACCTCGCCGCGGCCGACGCGAACGCACGGCTCTATGCCGCCCAGCTCGCGCGCGCCAAGGCGCTGCTCGGCAAGGGCTTCGTCTCGCAATCGAGCCTCGACGCGGTCGAGGCCCAGCTCGCGGTCGCGAAATCCGCGCGCGAAAAGACGCGCGCCATCATCGACCAGAAATCGATCGAGGCGCGCTTCGACGGCACGCTCGGCATCGCGCGCGTCGACGTCGGCCAATACGTGACCGAAGGCACCGTCGTCGTGACCTTGCAGGATCTCGACCGCATGAAGGTCGACTTCACGATTCCCGAACAGTCGGCGGCCTCCCTCAAGCTCGGTCAGCCGTCCCGTTTCGGTCCCGATAAAACGGGAATGCCCTACGCGGGAAAAATCATCGGCATCGACCCCAAAACCGACGCCTCGCGCCTCATCGCCGTGCAAGCGGAGATCGACAACGCGAACGGCGCGATCCGCCCCGGCCAGTTCCTCGCCGTGCGCGTCGACCTGCCGACCGAACAGAACGTGATTGCCCTGCCGCAAACCGCGGTGATCCCGAGCCTCTACGGCGACTACGTCTACCTGATCGGCCCCGCCGATCCCGCGCCGAAAAGCGAAGCGGCCAAGGGCGACGCCGTCGCCGCGCCCCAAGGTGGGCCGGCGCAACTCGTCGCCAAGCAAACCTTCGTCACGACCGGCCGGCGCGACGGCCGGCGCGTCGAAATCGTCAAAGGCCTCAAGCTCGGCGATGTCGTCGTCGCGACCGGCCAGAACCGCCTGCAGAACGGCGCCGCCGTCTCGATCGCGCCGACGCCGAAGGCGGAGCCCGGCAAGTGAACTTCTCGGAAATCTTCATCCGGCGCCCGGTCCTCTCGATCGTCGTCAGCCTGCTGATTTTGCTCCTGGGCTACCAGGGCATGCAGAGCATGCAGATCCGCCAATACCCGGAAGTCGAGGAGACGGTGATCACGGTCGCGACCGCCTACCCGGGCGCCAGCGCCGACGTCATCCAGGGCTTCATCACCACGCCGATCGCCAAGGCCGTATCGAGCACCGAAAACATCGACTACGTCACGGCGTCGAGCGCGCAGGGCTCGAGCTCCGTGCAAGTCCGCCTGCGCCTCGGCGCCGATCCGGACAAGGCGCTTTCGGAGGTCATCAGCAAAACCCAACAGGTCCGGCGCTTTCTGCCCACGGATGCCGAAGACTCGATCATCACCAAGGGCACGGGTCAGAACTTCGCGATCATGTACTTGGCGTTCTCGAGCGACCGCATGAAGCCGCGCGAGATCACGGAATATCTGACCCGCGTGATCCAGCCGCGCCTTGCCACCGTCGAAGGCGTCGCCGACGCGCAAATCCTCGGCGGTCAGAACTTCGCGATGCGCATCTGGCTCGACCCCGTGCGCATGGCCTCGCGCAACCTGACCGCCGGCGACGTCGCGACCGCGGTTCGCAACTCGAATTTCGTCGCCTCGCCGGGCAAGACCGAGAACGAGTATGTCGCCGTCGCCGTCGAGGCCGACACCACGCTGAAGTCTCCCGAGACCTTCGGCGCCCTGCCGATCAAAGGCGCGGGCGACACGGTCGTACGCCTGCGCGACGTCGCGCGGGTGGAACTCGGCGCTCAAGACGACACGGTCAAAACCTCGTTCCAGGGCAAGCAGGGCGTGTTCATCGGCGTCTTCCCGACGCCGTCGGCGAACCCGCTCACCACCTCGAACGGCATCCACGCGATTCTGCCGACCATCGACGCGGAGCTGCCGCCGGGCATGGCGTCGCTCGTCGTCTTCGACTCGACGGTCTTCATCCGCGCCTCGATCAACGAAGTCTTCTATACGATCGGCGAGGCCGTCCTCATCGTCGTCCTCGTGATCTTTCTGTTCTTGGGGTCGGCGCGCTCGGTGATGATTCCCGTCGTCACGATCCCCTTGTCGCTCGTCGGCGTCTGTTTCTTCCTCTTCTTGTTCGGCTACTCGATCAACCTTCTGACCATGCTCGCGATGGTGCTCGCCATCGGTCTCGTCGTCGACGACGCCATCGTGGTGGTCGAGAACATCCACCGCCACATCGAGCACGGCGAACGTCCGCTCGACGCGGCCATCGCCGGTATGCGCGAAATCTTCAGCGCGATCCTCGCGATGACGGTCACGCTCGCCGCCGTTTACGCGCCGATCGGCTTCACGCAAGGCCTAACGGGTTCGTTGTTCCGTGAGTTCGCCTTCGCGCTCGCCGGCGCCGTGGTCATCTCGGGCTTCGTCGCGCTCACCGTCGCGCCGATGATGTCGGGCCGCCTTTTGAAGTCGCACGACCAGGAAAACCCGGCCGGCCTCGTCGCCCGCATCGACCGGATATTCGACCGCGTCGCCACCGCCTATGCCGCCGCGCTCTCGATGGTGCTCGACTCGCGCCCCGTCGTCCTCATCCTCGGCGTCGTGATTCTGGGCACCATGGTCTTCATGTTTCAGAACACGCGCCGCGAGCTTTCTCCGCCCGAAGACCAAGGCGCGCTCTTCGCCCTGATCACCGCGCCGCGCTACGCGACGTCGGGCTACACCGCCCACTACGTCGACCAGTTCGACGAGGCGGTCGGCCCGGTGCCCGAAACCGTCCGCCGCTTTTCGGTCGTGGGCTTCGGCGGCGGCGGACAATCGGCGGCCGGCAACCGCGGCATCGCGATCTGGGGCTTCAAGTCATGGTCGGAGCGCACGCGCTCGACCGCCGAAATCCAACAGCAAATCCAAGGCGGCCTGTCCAAGGTGCCCGGCGTCGAAGCGCTGGTCTTCAGTCCGCCCTCGCTGCCCGGCACCGGCGGCCTGCCGGTGCAATACGTCGTCCGCTCGATCGGCGACTCCGACCAGGTCTATGAGGTCGCCGAGCGCATCAAGGCGCAGGCGATGCGGAGCGGTAAATTCTTCGTCGTGCAGAACTCGCTCGCCTTCGACCTGCCGCGCGCCCACGTGCTGATCGATCGCGATCGCGCCGCCTCGCTCGGCGTGGCGATATCCGAAATCGGAGCGACGCTGAACGTGCTCTTGAGCGAAACGCGCATCACGCGCTTCGATCTCGCCAACCGCAGCTACGACGTCATCCCGCAGGTCGATGACGCGTTCCGCTTGGATCCCGACAGCCTCGGCCGCTTCTACGTCCGCAGCCTGAGCGGCGGCATGGTGCCGCTCTCCGCGGTGACGAAAGTCCAAACGCAAGCGGGCCCCGTCGCCATCGAACAGTTCAACCAGCTCAACTCGGCGACCTTATCGGCATTGCCGGCACCCGGCGTCACATCGTCCGAGGGTCTGGCGGCGATACGCGAGGCCGCCGCGCAAGTCATGCCGTCCGGCTTCTTCGAGGACTTCATCGGCGAGTCGCGCCTCTCGCGCCAGGAAGGCAACACGCTGGCCCTCGCGTTCGGCCTCGCCGTGATCGTGATCTATCTTGTGCTCGCCGCGCAGTTCGAAAGTTTCCGCGAGCCCTTGATCATCATGATGGCCGTCCCCCTCTCGATCTTCGGCGCGCTGATCCCGCTCTATCTCGGCTTCGGCACCCTCAACATCTACACGCAAGTCGGCCTGATCACGCTCGTCGGCCTCATCACCAAGCACGGCATCCTGATGGTGCAGTTCGCCAAGGCGCGCCGGCTCGAAGGCATCTCACGCCGCGATGCGATCTCTGAAGCCGCGCGCGTGCGCCTGCGCCCCATCCTCATGACCACCGCCGCCATGGTCCTCGGCGTCCTCCCCTTGATCCTGGCCACCGGAGCCGGCGCCGCCGCCCGCCAGGCCATGGGCATCGTCATCGCCATGGGTATGGGCGTCGGTACGCTCTTCACGCTCTTCGTGGTCCCGACCTTCTACACCTACATCGCGCCCGCCAAAGTGCGTTCCGAATCAGAGGCTTAATCAAAAAGTTGCCCGGCCCGAAGGCAGCCGATTGCTGCGCTTGCACATTTCGTAACGTTGCTTATATTAAGCAAGCATCACATGAGCTTGCTATGCCCGATTCATTCGACCGCGAAATCCTCTACCTCCTGAACGACGTCGCGCGTCTGATGAAAACCCGCGCCGACCAACGCGCCCGGACCTACGGCATGACGCGCGCCCAGTGGGTGATCCTGTCGCGTCTCGAGCGTCAGCCGGGCCTCACGCAAAACGAAATCGCCGCGATCGTCGAGGTCGAACCGATCTCCGTCGCGCGCTTGGTCGACCGCTTGGAGGCGCGCGGTTTCGTCGAACGGCGCGCCGATCCGAAAGACCGCCGCGTATGGCGGCTTCATCTGTTGCCCGCAGCCGAACCGATGCTGCGCGAACTCAAGAGACATAAGGCTGAGCTGCGCGACGAGATCACCGCCGGTGTCGATCCCGCGTCGCTCGATCTTCTCATCGATGGATTATTGAAACTGAAGGCAAACCTCACCGATGGACGCGCGAGTATCAGAGCAGTTTGAACGGCCGCAGGCCCCGCCCCCGGCTCCAGCAACCCCAACCGCGCGAGCGCCGAGCTGGCTGCAACGCGCCAACAACGTCGTACGCCATGCGCGTGGAACGGTGCTGCAAACGTTGCGGACGATCCGCGAGCGCAACCTGACGCGCCCGATTCTGATGATCGGCGTTCCTGCTCTCATCGTCCTCGTCGTGGCCTATGTCTATCTGACTGGCGGCCGCTACGTATCGACCGACGATGCCTATGTGCGCGCGGCCAAGCTGATGGTCTCGGCCGAAGTCTCGGGCGTCGTCAGCGAAGTCGACGTCCATGAAGGCCAAGCCGTCAAGGCCGGCGACATCCTTTTCAAGATCGATCCGAGGCCCTTTCAAATCGCGCTCGAGAACGCGAAAGCGACGCTCGCCAATACGGCGCTGACCGTCGAATCGATGAAGCAGGACTATCGCCGCATGCTCGGCGACATCGACGCCGAGCGCGCGCAGGTCGGCCTGGCGCAATCGAACCTCGACCGCGTCGTTCCGTTGCTCAAGCGCAAGTTCGTGTCGCAAGCCGCCTACGACCAGGCGCGCTACGCCCTGAGCGCGGAGCAGCAGAAGCTGATATCCCTGCAAGATCAGGCAAAGTCTCAGCTCGCCAAGCTCGGCGGCAACCCCGACGTGGACGCAAAAACACACCCGCAATATCTCCAGGCGAAAGCCCAAGCCGACGAAGCGCAGCGCCAGCTCGACCACACGGTCGTGCGCGCGCCCTTCGACGGCATCGCCACCCAAGTCTCCTCGCTGCAGCAAGGCGTCTACGTCGTTTCGTCCATGGCGGCGTTCAGCAACAGCGCCTCCGTCGGCCTCGTGTCGACTGACCGCATCTGGATCGATGCGAATATGAAGGAAACCGACCTGACGTGGGTGAAACCCGGCAACGCCGTCGACGTCGTCATCGACACCTACCCGGGCAAGACGTGGCATGCGCGCGTAGAGTCGATTGGGGCCGCGACCGGCGCGGAGTTTTCGCTTCTGCCGGCGAACAATTCGAGCGGCAATTGGACAAAAGTCGTCCAGCGCGTGCCCGTGCGCGTGCACGTCGAACATCAGCCTGACGATCCGATCCTGCGTTCGGGGATGAGCGCCTCGGTCGAAATCGACACCGGCCATCAGCGCTCGCTGTTCTAAGGGGCGAGCGGACGTCGAACCATGGCCAGTTTCGCCCTCACTGCGAAAGCGAGCCTCCCCGCCCAGCGCCTCATCGTGACCGTCTGCACGATGATGGCGACGCTGATGCAGGCGCTGGACAACACGATCGCCAACGTCGCCCTGCCCCACATGCAGGGCAGCCTCTCGGCGACCGCCGATCAGATCACCTGGGTCCTGACGTCTTACATTGTCGCCGCCGCGATCTTCACCGCACCGGTCGGCTGGCTCGCTTCGCGCTTTGGACGGAAGAATTTTTTCATCGCCACGTTGATCGGATTCACGGTCGCATCGATGCTGTGCGGCGCCGCGCAGTCGCTGCCGCAAATGGTGGTCTTCCGTCTGTTGCAGGGTGTGTTCGGTGCGGCGCTCGTGCCCTTGTCTCAGACGACGCTGCTCGACATGTATCCGGTGGAGCAGCGCGGCTCCGCGATGGCCATGTGGGGCATGGGCGTTATGGTCGGACCGATCATGGGGCCGACGCTGGGCGGCTATCTGACCGACGTCTACGACTGGCGTTGGGTTTTCTACGTCAACGTGCCGTTCGGAATCCTCGCCGTTCTCGGCCTGTGGTTCTTTCTGAAAGGCAACAAGCGCGACGAGGACCTGAAATTCGATTGGATCGGCTTCGGCGTTTTGAGCCTGGGGCTTGGCGCGTTTCAGCTGATGCTCGACCGCGGCGAGCAATTGGATTGGTTCGCCTCGAGCGAAATCGTCGTCGAATCCCTCCTTGCGGCGCTTGGCATCTATCTCTTTCTCGTGCACATGCTGACGGCAAAGAAGCCCTTTATCTCGCCGCGCATGTTCGTCGACCGCAATTTCGTCGCGGGTCTTGTGGTCATGTTCACGGTGGGTTTGGTGTTGCTCTCGAGCGCGGCTTTGCTGCCCACCTACCTGCAACGCCTCGGCGGTTATTCCGTGACCGAGGCGGGCTTGCTCATGGCGCCGCGCGGGTTCGGCACGATGGCCGCGATGCTGATCGCCGGGCGTCTGACGAATCGCGTCGATCCCCGTCTCCTGATGCTGTTCGGCATCGCGACGATGTCCTTCACGATGTGGCAGATGTCCGCGTGGACGCCCGACGTCGATCGCTGGTCGCTCATCGCGACGACGACGCTGCAGGGCTTCGGCATGGGCTTCGTGTTCATCCCGCTCCAGGTCGTCGCGTTCGCAACCTTGCCGCTGCACTTCCGCACCGACGGTGCGTCGCTGTTCAGCCTCATGCGCAACGTCGGCAGTGCCATCGGCATTTCGGTTGCGACCTGGCTGCTCTCGCAAAGCACGGCCGTGATGTATTCCCAGATCGGTGAGCACGTGACGCCGTTCAATCGGATGTTCCACATCGGGCCGGCTGGCCTCTTCTACAACCCGAACCTGCCGATGGGCCTCGCCGCTATCAGCGCCGACGTGACCCGCCAGGCCCAGATCATCGCCTATTCGAACGACTTCATGTTCATGTTCTGGGTCAGTCTGCCGGCGGCCTTTGCGCTGCTCTTGATGCGCAAGGCGCGAGGGCCAGCTTCGGCGTCTGCCGGCGCTGCCGCGGTGGCACTCGAATAGAATCGTCAGTTCTACGCGCGCGTGCCGCGCCGCATCGCGACACTGACCAAGGTTTGCTGCGCGATCGCCGCTTCCGGAAGGCCCGTCGTGCGCATCTGCGCTTCCGCTTCGGCCAACAGCGACATCGCCTCGATCAAGCGTGCACGCTCCCAACCCGCGAGCTGCGCTTGCATGCGTTGCTCATAGAACGATGAGCGCCCCCACGCCGGCGTAGCACCTTCGCCAGCCGCGGCGAGCCGCTGGAACAACCGCAACGTCGCATTGACGATGGTCCCCCACGATACGCCCGACTCGTTGCCCTTGACGATCAACCGGTCGAGCCGCTTCACGTCGCCGGCCGCGACCGCATCGGCGATTTCATCGGCCTCGACTGCGCCGCTGTCGCCGATCAAAGTTGCCGCCTCGCCGACTGTCAGCACGCCGTCCTTGGATGCAGGCCCGAGATAGAGCACGAGCTTTTCGACTTCGGTGCGCAACAGCCGACGGTCGACGCTCAGGGCCTCGGACAAATAGGCGAGCGCCTGCGGCTCGATCTTCCACCCCGCCACAGTCAGGCTGTCGCGGATGAGCCGCCCCGCATCTTCGGGCTTGTCCTCGAAGCATTCGATCGCCGCCGCCCCTTTCGCGCCCTCGAACACTTTGCGCAGCGACGACGTCTTGGCGAGTTCGCCCGCTTCGACGACGACGAGCGCATCGCCGATCGGGTTCGCAAGAAAACTCTCGAACTGATCGGCCAACGCCTCGCCCGCATCGCGCACGCGCACGACGCGCCGCCCCCCGAACATCGAAATCGCGGCGACCTCGTCGGAGAGCCGCGCCGGGTCCTTGCGCACGACATCGCCGGCCAGATCCGCGACCCGGAACGCGTCGTTTAGATCCGGCACGATCGCGCGCGCGCATTTGTCGGCGCGCTCACGCACGAGGCCCGTGTTCGAGCCAAAGACGAGCACGGCGGCCCAGCTCTTGGGCGGAGCGTTGGCAAGCTTGTCGGCGTCGGCAGAGGTGATGCGCAAAGGCGGCGTGCGGCTCCGGCTAGGTCTTGGCGCCGAAGCGGTTCTCGAAATAAAGCCCGAGCCTCAGCCGGATGTCCTCGCCGACCTCGCGCGCGGCGCGTTCCTGGGCGTCGCGTTCGGCCGACTGCGTCGCGAACTGGGAATCGACGACGTTGTAGGCCGCGATCGCGCGCGTCGTGCCGTGATCGAGAACCTCGCCCGACACGGAATCGCGAAGCTCGTACTTCGCGATCAGCGAATAGTTGTAGCGCGTGATCTGTGTGTTCTCTTGAATCGCAAGCCCTTCCTTCACGTCCTCGAGCTTGATACTGAGCCGATAGGCGGCCGCACTCGGCGTCCCCTCCGGCGTCAGCCCGTCCATCAGCTGGTTGCGCAAATGCACGCCCTGCCGACCGGGGATCGGTTCGACGAACACTTGCGTGAAGTAGGTGCTCACGCCCTCGGGCGTCGTGCCGACGGCATAAAGCGGACGGAACCCGCACGCGCTGAGCGCCAGCGCCGCGCCAAGACCAAAGGCGAAACCAAGAACTCTGTTCATCCGCCGCTTTGCTCCGTCACGATGTTGACGATCCGGTTCGGCACGATAATGACCTTTTTGATCCGCCGCCCGTCAATGGCCTTGGCGACTGTATCGAGCGCCAGCGCCGCGGCCTCGACCGCTTTCGCGTCGGAATCCTTGGACATTTCGATTTCGCCGCGCCGTTTACCGTCGATCTGAATCGCCATTGTAACAGTATCTTGCCGCGTCAGCGCGGGGTCCGCTTTCGGCCACGGCGCCTCGACCGCCATGGTTGTGGCGCCCAGCGTCTGCCAGCATTCCTCGGCCAGATGCGGCGCCATCGGATTGATCAGGATCGTGAGCGTCTCCAGCGCCTCGCGCATCGCCCATTGGCCGTCGCTGCCCTTCGGCTTGAAATCGCTGAGCACGTTGACGAACTCGTAGAGCCGCGCCACCGCCTTGTTGAACCGGAACCTGTCGAGATCCTCGGTCACGGCGGCGATCGTGCGGTGCGTGACTTGGCGAACGGCCAGCGCTTCGGCGCTGAACCCATCCGGCGCGACCGAACCGAAGCCCGGCAGATGCGGCACGGCCTCGTCCACCATGCGCCACACCCGCTGCACATAGCGCCACGCGCCTTCGATGCCTGCTTCGCTCCACTCCGAATCGCGCTCGGGCGGCGAGTCCGACATCATGAACCAGCGCGCGGCGTCGACGCCGTACGTGTCGGCGACCGCCTCCGGCGGCACGACGTTCTTCTTCGACTTCGACATCTTCTCGATAGCGCCGACCGTCACCTTCTGATTGGTGCCGCGCTTGACTGCGACGTCGCCGCGCTTTTCCACCTCTTCGGGGAACAGGTACTTGCCGTCGGGGTCCTTGTAGCTCTCGTGCGTGATCATCCCTTGCGTGAACATGGCCGCGAACGGCTCGTCCAATCCGGCATACCCTGCCTTGTGCATCGCGCGCACGAAGAAGCGCGAGTAGAGCAAGTGCAGAATTGCGTGCTCCACGCCCCCGATATAGCGGTCGACCGGCAGCCAGTAGTCCACCGCTTCGCGGTTCGTCGGCCCTGGCGCATGCGGATCGGCGAAGCGCGCGAAGTACCACGACGAATCCACGAACGTGTCCATGGTGTCCGTCTCGCGCCGCGCCGGCTTTCCGCACCGCGGACATGCGACGTGTTTCCACGTCGGATGGCGATCGAGCGGATTTCCCGGCTGATCGAACGTCGCATCCTCGGGAAGCTTCACCGGCAAGTCCTTGTCCGGCACCGGCACGACGCCGCACGAAGCGCAGTGGATCATCGGGATGGGGCAGCCCCAATAGCGCTGCCGGCTGATGCCCCAATCGCGCAGGCGATAGGTGATCGTGCCCTTGCCGACGCCCATCTTCTCCAGCTTGTCGATGACCGAACGCTTGGCGTCGTCGACGCTCATGCCGTTCATGAAATCGGAATTGGCGAGCTTGCCCTCGCCGACATAGGCCTCCGCGCCCACCTGGAACGTGCGCGGGTCCTCGCCTTCCGGAATGACCACCGGAATGACTGGCAGCTTGTATTTCCGCGCGAAGTCGAGGTCGCGCTGATCGTGCGCGGGGCAGCCGAAAATCGCGCCGAGCCCGTATTCCATCAGTACGAAGTTGGCGACATAGACGGGCAGCGTCTGGCCCGCGACGAACGGATGCTTCGCGCGCAAGCCGGTGTCGAAGCCCATCTTCTCCGCCGTCTCGACGGCGGCTTCGGTCGTGCCGATGCGCTTGCATTCGGCGATGAAGTCCGTGAGCGCTCTATTGCCCTTCGCCAGATCTTGCGCGATCGGGTGATCGACCGAGATCGCGCAAAAGCTCGCGCCGAACAGCGTGTCCGGCCGCGTCGTGAAGATCTCCAGCGCCTTGTGCTTCGCGTCCGTCAGCGCGAACGTCACGCGCGCGCCTTCCGATTTGCCGATCCAGTTGCGCTGCATCAGCCGCACTTTGTCCGGCCATTGGTCCAACCCGTCGATCGCCGTCAGCAATTCCTCCGCCATGTCCGAGATGCGGAAGAACCATTGCGTCAGCTTGCGCTGCTCGACCAATGCGCCGGAGCGCCAGCCGCGCCCGTCGATCACCTGCTCGTTCGCCAGAACCGTGTGGTCGACCGGGTCCCAATTGACGTTCGATTCTTTGCGCGCGACGAAGCCCAGACGATGGAAGTCCAGGAACATCTTCTGCTGATGCTTGTAGTAGGACGGATCGCAGGTCGCTAACTCGCGGCTCCAATCGATCGACAGGCCCAACAGCTTCAGCTGCGCCTTCATCGTCGCGATGTTGGCGTAGGTCCACTTCGCGGGATGCGACTTGTCCTCAAACGCGGCGTTCTCGGCCGCCAGCCCGAACGCATCCCAGCCCATCGGGTGCAGCACGTTGAACCCCATCGCGCGCTTGAACCGCGCGACGACGTCGCCCATCACGTAATTGCGGCCGTGCCCGATATGGATGCGCCCCGACGGATAGGGAAACATCTCCAGCACGTAGTATTTCGGCCGCGTGCGATCGATCCGTGTGCGGAAGACGGCGGCGTCTTCCCACTTCTTCTGCCACTTGGGCTCCGCCTCGCGGGCGTTGTAGCGCGCCATGAAATGCGTCCGTGAATTCCGATTGCATGGTCCGTGCGGACCTCAATCAGACCTTATGAACGCGCGCAAACGATCCGACAAGCGCCGGCGGGCCGCAGCCGGCCCGCCGTCTCGGCAATCTGGGCTCGGGGCTTAGTCGCCGGCTTGGATTTTTAGCGTGCGCGCTTTGTTGAGGATCAGATTCTCGAGCTGCGTCACCGTCTCGGGATCGACAGTCGCGTCGACCCATTCGCCGGTTGGTTTCTTCGCTTCCTTGAACACGGAGACGCGAAGCGCATCGGCGCGAAGTCGCGAGTCGAGAATGTAAACGGCAACCCGAAGTCGCTCGTTCGGCGTCGCGGGCGGCACGTACCATCCGGTCTTAATCGTGCCGCCGAACGGATCCGTCTGATCCATCGGCATGAAGGACAACGAATCAAGGCTCGCGCGCCACAGATACTCATTGACCGCGACGCCCTTGCGCTCGTCGCTCGATCCGCCGGAGCCGAAAACGTCAAACATGCTGCCGCCCGACGGTTGAACTTGCGCCGTCTGTGTCGGAGCGGGGGGCGGGGGCGGCGCCTGAACCGTCGGTTCCGCTTTTTCGGGATCCGAGCTGCAAGCAGCAAGCATCAACGCGGCGCAGGCGATGCTGAAGAACTTCGACGTCATGGGTTCACTCAAACCAACAGGGGGTGACAGAGCTTAGATCGTTAAAGCGTGCAAACGGCTTAGGGCAAAAGTGAGGCCGCGTTATACGCGAAAGACCGCACGCGCGGCAATCGTCGCGGGCATAAACCTCCGCGACAGAACCGCAATATTGTGCGCCTGCGCACGGCATCGCCGCGCGCGCGGCGCCGGCGGCGGACACTCAGGGTTGTGCGCTTATGCAGACTGGGCGCAACACACATGTTCGGAATTTCCAAATCGTCCTCTAAGCGCTTGACCCGCCAATGTGAAACGCCCCATGAGTCCTATGGGGGCTGGACGTTGATTTGAATCTGGCGGTGAAAGGCGAGTTCATGAAGCGGTCGCGCCGTGCCCTGACGACTGTATCCGTACTGGCGCTTTGCGCGTTGCCGGCCGCCGCCGATGACGTGAAGTTCGATTGGGGCGGACAGGGCAACCTCTCCGCGTATTGGATCGACCAGGACGAAGTCCCAACGCTGAACGCACTCAACGACTACGGCTTCGCCGCCGACGGCAAAGTCTGGGGCCGCGCCAAAACCGTCACCGACAGCGGCATCGAATACGGCGTCCGCGCACAGTTTCGCTTCCAGTCGAGTGAGGCGGAGTTCTCCAACGATTTCATCCGCGGCGCGCCGCGATTCGTCGACGAGGTTTGGGCCTACGTACAGACGGCCTTCGGCCGGGTCACCGTCGGCATGGAAGACGGCGCGGGCGACAGCGCCGGGCTCTTCTCGCCCACCGTCTCCGACGTCAACAACATCGACGATGCCAGGCACTATCCGTTGCAGGATCCGCGCGCGTCGAGCTACACGGCCTTCACGCCGAACGGCGCCCACATGCGCACCGACCTCAACGGCTCGGGCGACGCGCTCAAAGTTATCTACTATTCGCCGCGTCTGATCGGCGTCCAGGTTTCGGCGTCCTACACGCCCGAGCTCACCCGCGGCTTCAACGACCTCTTCAACGGCAACGACGAGTTCGACGAGCAGTCGAACATCTGGGAAGTCGGCATCGACTATCTGGGCTCGCTCGCGGGCTTCGACGTCGGCTTCTACGGCGCCTATGTGTCCGGTTCGAACGAGAGGGAAACGGTCGGAAAGATCCTCCCCGTCACGGTGGCGCAGCTGTCGAACGGCGCGGTCAATACGTTCAACTCCGTCGCCTTCACGCCGGACGACTTGGAGGAGTGGGGCACGGGCGCCCAGGTCGGCTACGAAGGATGGAAGATAGGCGGCTCGTACCGCGTGACCAACATCGCGGGCGGCGCCGGCCTGGCCGATAGGGCCCTGGGCTCGCCCTCGGTCGGCTGCAGCGTGATCGCGGGCTGCGTCCTGCCCGATTCGCAGACCACGATCTGGGGCGCGGGCATCACGTATGAAACCGGTCCGTGGCGGTTCGGCGCCAACTACGTGAATCTGGACGAAGAGCTTCCGCCGTTCTTCGACACTTCGGTCGGCCCGACCCTGCGCGAGCTGACGCAAGATGCGCAAGGCTGGCAGGGCGCCGTGGCTTACGAGTTCGACGAGAATGTTCACATCGTCGTCGGCTATCAGCACTACAATTTCGACGGTCCGACGAATGTCTGCGTGACGGCCGCGTGCGATACGCTCGACGCCGATCTCGCCTTCGTGCAGACCTCGATGTCGTTCTAAGCCGACTGGCGATTGTGATTTCCGTCGCCCGGCCTGCACGCGATGCGTGTTTACCTTGGGCGGACACTACAGGCCTCGGTCGTTGCGGGTTATGCTATCGCGGGTTGCGTTGGAATGATTCCCGGACCGGACAAGCCCCGGTCGGATCAAGAGTGTGAGGGGCCATGCCTCGTTTTGCTGGCAAGTTCTTAGCGGTCGCCGCCTTGGCGGCAAGTTGCGGTCTTGCGCGGGCTGACACGTTCGATCGCCTGGAACTCCGTTTGAACGGGCATGCCAGCGTCGTCGGCGCCTATGTCGACCAGTCGAACATGGACGGGCTCGACCAGGGCGTGTTCGCGGTCGACACGGCGTTGTTGGGTTCGGCCTCGCTGCCCCTCGACGGCGGCGGCGAGATCGGCGGGCGCGTCGCCTTCGACCTCGACTACGCTTCGAACTTCGATTCGTTCCTGAACGACGCCGGCGCCTCCAACGTCCTCGACGAACTCTGGCTCTATTGGGAGGGCAATTTCGGCCGCCTGCAATTCGGCCTCGACGACGGCGCGGCGCGCATCATGGGCGTCGGCATGCCGTCGGTCACGCAAAGCATCCGCCTAGACAATCCCGAGATCTTCCTTCTCGGTTACCCCTGCCGGCTGTTCTGCAGCTCCGACCCGCAAGCCCCCGGCTCGTTGTTCAGCCCGAACGGCATGCAGCTGCGCTCCGACATCCACGGCTCGGACGACTACATCAAGCTCACCTACTTCACGCCCGACTTCCACGGCTTCCGCTTCGCCGTGTCTTATGCGCCCGACGGCACGCGCGACCTCGGCCAGCTCTTCGGCGACGACGAGTTCAACGAGCAAGGCAACGTCTGGGACTTCGCGCTGAACTATCTTGGCACCGTCGGCGAGGTCGATGTCGGCTTCAATCTCGGCTACGTCACCGGCGACAACGTCAACAACACGATCCCGAGCATTTACGGCGATCTTCAGGATTGGGGCGCGGCCGCCAAGCTCGGCTACCGCGAATGGACGCTCGGCGCGGCTTTCCGGCGCACAAACGTCGCCGGCGGCGGTCCGGTGGTGCAGGCGTTCTTCACCAACGTCTTCGACGATCTCTATACCGACATCTGGAGCGTGGGCTTCACCTACGACCGCGGTCCCTGGTCCTTCGGCGCCAACTACATCTACGCCGACGAGGAACTGTTCTTCACGACCGAGAACCAGGAAGGCTCCGGCGTCCAGGTCGCGGCCGGCTACACCTTCGGCCCCAACATCCGCCTGACCGGCGGCTACCAGCATTTCAACTTCGACGGCCCCTTCGACGTCTGCCTGACCGACTTCGGCGGCGGAGCCTGTGACACGCTCGACGGCGACGTCGGCTACCTCGAAACGACGTTCAGCTTCTAAGGCTTGGTCCAGCCGCCGATCAGTGCGATCCCCGAAATCGGAAGCGCCATCAAGCGCTGAACGCGAAATGCATCGACGCCGCCCAAGGCATAGGCGGCCAAGCCGGCCTGGTGAATCAAAGCGGAGAGACCGAGAGCGCCCAAAGCCCTCCGCTCCGCATGACTTGCGGTTTCAAACACGGGCGCCACCAAGAGGGCATCCGCGCCGAGTCGCGAGGCCATGGCGACGGACGCCGAGCCGTGCGCCGACGTCGTCACAAGCCAACGCCGGTTGAGCGCCCGCGTTGCGCCCACTTTCGACATCGCCCGTTGCGGCAAATGAACTCCGTCGGCGCGCACGCGCTGCGCCAGCGCGGCGTCTTCCGCGATCAAAAGCTTGATCCGCCGCGGCGCGCACACCGCGCGCAAGCGCCGCGCCAGCTGCTCGCGCGCTCGTGCATCGCGATGGCGCACGACGACCGCGGAGCCCGCGGGCAGCGCCTTCGCCGCCTCGACCCAATCGGCATCCCGCGTGTCGTCGGTCATCAGCACGATCGCAGGCAGGCCGCGTCCGCGTCCGTTGCGCAGGTTGAGCTGGCCCGCCTTGCGTGCAAGCTTGCCCCGCGCCTCGTTCAGTGTTTCAACGCCCGCCATGTCGACCAACCTAATCGCTGAAACCATCGCGGCCAACCTCTCCGACGTGCGCGCGCGCATCGAAAAAGCCGCGAAAGCGGCAAACCGCAACGCGCGCGACATCAAACTGATCGCCGTCGGCAAGACGCATGACGAGGCTGCGATCCGCGCCGCGATCGCCGCCGGCCAGGTTTCCTTCGGCGAAAACCGCGTCCAAGAAGCAAAGGCGAAATATCCCGCGCTGAAGGTCGAACATCCAACGCTCGATCTTCATCTGATCGGCCCGCTGCAAACGAACAAGGCGCGCGAAGCCGTTGCGCTGTTCGACGCGATCCACACGCTCGACCGGCCGAGCCTCGCCGAAACCCTCGCCGCCGAAATCAAGCGCGCCGGCCGCACGCCGAAACTTTTCGCCCAGGTCAACACCGGCGAAGAGCCGCAAAAGGCCGGCGTCGGTCCACGCGACGCTCTCGCCTTCGTCGCAAAGTGCCGAGACGAGTTGGGCCTCGCCATTACGGGCCTCATGTGCATCCCGCCGGTCGACGAAGAACCGTCGCTCCACTTCGCGCTGCTGCTGAAACTGGCGCGCGCGGCGAACCTCGACGAACTCAGCATGGGAATGAGCGGCGACTACGAAACCGCGATCCGCTTCGGCGCGACCCATGTGCGCGTCGGCACCGCCATCTTCGGCGCCAGACCCGCGCCGTAGCTAGGGCAGGATTTCCGTTTGCGTCAGCGCCTGCGCCGAAGCATACGCGCGCTGCGCACGATAGGGGTCGGTCGGAGAAGCGTTGCCGTCGAACAGGCTGGCGAGCATGTTGTCGACGCTGTCGCCGGCAATCTCTTCGAACGCTATGGTGCCGAGCGCGCCGACAAAACCGAGCAGCCCGCCATAGAGCGTGTCCCCCGCGATCTGGGCCGGCTTCGCAATCTCATCGCCTGTGATCGCGCGATAGATCGTCCCGACGATCGGCAGATGCTGCAACGGGTTGATAATGTCGAGCAGATCGTCGAAGCCGAATCCGTCCTCGTCCGTCTCGACGGCCGGCTGCGGCATCGCGTCGACGGAGGGTGTGGCGTTGGCGATCGGCGACATATCCATACGCGGCAAGACGCAATCCCCGCGCCAGCCCGAACGTCAGCAATCACAACGGAAATCGCGAGGTCTTTTGCGTCTGCCCGGCAAATTTTGCCTGCCTCATCCGCTCAGAACGTATGCCCCGCCTTCGCCTTCTTCGTTGCCAGATAGGCCTCGTTGTGCGGGTTCGCCGGAAAACTGTGCGCAACGCGCTCGACGACCTCGATGCCGAAATGCGACAGCGCCGCGACCTTCTCCGGGTTGTTCGTCATCAGCCGCACGGATGCGAAACCCAGATACTTCAACATCTCCGCCGCCGCCGCGAACTCACGCTCGTCGGCTTCGAAGCCCAAGCGTTGATTGGCGTCGATCGTATCGAAGCCCTGATCCTGCAATTCATATGCTTTCAGTTTGTTGATGAGGCCGATCCCGCGCCCCTCCTGCGCCAGATAAAGCAGAATGCCGGCACCCGCTTTTCCGATCGCCGCAATCGCGCCGCGCAGCTGATCGCCGCAATCGCACTTGAGCGAGCCCAGCAAATCGCCCGTCAAGCATTCCGAATGAAGCCGCACCAACACCGGTCCCGGCGGCTCGGGTGATCCCACGATCAACGCCAGATGTTCGCGCCCGCCGTCCGCCGGCCGGAATGCCAGCACGCGCGTCTCCGGCGCACCCGCGAGCGGCAACCGCGCCCGCGCAACCGTACTCAGCATCGTGCTTGCGCGCGCGTCGTGCTGCGCGATGTCGTCGGCCTTCACGCTCAGCAAGCCTTCGCGCTTCATGAGCCGAGCCGCAATCTTCGCATCGATCTGCGCCTCAAGAACCGCGGGCAGCAGTTCGGCGATCTTGGCAAGCTTGACCGCGCTCTTCGCCGCGCCGGACAACGGAGCGCGCTCGGCTTGCCACGGCCCCATCATCGGATCGCGCATGTCGCGCGTCGGGTCGGCGAGGACTTGCGCCCCGCGCGCGGCCTCGTCGCGCGGCAGGGGTACCGCCACGACGTCTTCCGTATAAAGACGAATTTTAAGCGTCTTCGCGCGATGATGGGTCAAAAGCGTGTGTATCGGCCTGCCCGACCAGCGCGCCATGGCCTCCAAGAGACCGGCACTGGCAAGCTCCGCGGCGGCGATCAAAGACGGCTTTCCCCGCCCAGGCACCACGATGACGGGAACCCCGCGCCGAAGCTCGGAGGCGGCGCGGTCGACGGCAAGCGCCGCCCTGTCGAATTGCGGCAGAAACCCCAAGCGGGCGTTTACCTTCGCCGTTGTCTTGGCGCGCGTCCGCGTTCCCTTGCGCGCTATCGATTTCATGCCTCTCCCGCACTCCAATCCGGATTTGCTATAGCTTACACATCGACCCTCGCAAATGATTTGGGGCTGACCAACCCCCAAGGCTACCGGACAAGGCCCCCTACTATGACGACGCCCCGCCGCGTGCTCCTCGTCGACGACGACAACGCCCTGCGTGAATCCCTGAAAGAACAACTCGACCTTCAGGCGGAATTCATCGTTAGCGATGCCGCGACCGGCGCGTCGGGCCTGGAGAAGGCAAAGATCGAATTGCCCGATCTCGTGATCCTGGACGTAGGCCTGCCCGATCTCGACGGACGCGAGGTCTGCCGCTTGATGCGCAAAGCCGGCGTGCGCTGTCCCATCATCATGCTGACCGGCCACGACGGCGAGGCCGATCAGATCCTGGGGCTCGAAGCCGGCGCCAACGATTACATTACAAAACCGTTCAAATTCAGCGTGCTTTTGGCGCGCATCCGCGCCCATTTGCGCAGCCACGCGCAAAGCGAAGACGCGGTCTTCAAGATCGGCCCCTATTCGTTCCGCCCCTCGGCGAAATTGCTGACGGGACCGAACAATTCGAAGGTCCGTCTCACCGAAAAGGAAACATCCATACTGAAATTTCTCTATCGCGCCGGCGATAAGGTCGTCGGTCGTGAAGTGCTGCTGCATGAGGTCTGGGGCTATAACCCGGCCGTCACCACGCACACGCTCGAGACGCATATTTATCGTTTGCGTCAAAAGATCGAGAACGATCCGACCCACGCCAAACTTCTCGTAACGGAAAGCGGCGGCTATCGCCTGGTGCCGTGACGGACGCCCTCGATCTCGCGGAACTTTTTTTTCGCGCCCTCGAACGCGGCGACATTGATGCAATTCGCTCGATCTACGCGCCCGACGCCCGCATCTGGCACAACCACGACCGCAAAGAGCAAACGGTCGAGGAGAACCTGAAGGTCTTGGCTTGGGTCGCCCGAAACCTGACCAACCGCCGCTACAGGGTTCAGCGTCGCGTCGCCATCCCCGGCGGTTTCCTGCAGCAGCACGTCCTCGAGGCCGAAACGGCAGGCGGCCCGTTCTCCATGCCGGCTTGCATCGTGGTCGAGGCAAAAGACGGCCGCATCACCCGGCTTGAGGAGTACCTGGATTCCGCGCAAGCGGCCCATTTGACCAGCCTGACGCGCGGCGCCAGCGCCACAGAGGCGGCCGCCAAACAGAAGAGCTCTTGAAACTGGCTGTTTGATCTATTATACAGTTCACACTACAGTCTGATTGCCTATGGGGCGGACCTATGACCAGTCTCTTGATGAAGGTGGCACTCGCTGCAGCGCTGACGCTGGCCTCGGTGTTGGGGCTCGTCGGCATCTCCGGCTTGATCATCTTCGCCGACCTGAAGTCGCCTGAGCCGGCGGCCGTGGTGCAGGGCCAATTCGTGCCTTCGGCGGCGATCGGTTCGCGTACTTTCACGGTGCCGAACCAATGAGCCTTTTTGTCAAACTCACCGTCGTTGGACTCGCTGCCGGTGTCGGCGGACTCGCGAGCCTTTCTCAGATTCAGAGCACCGCCAATTCGCTGACCTATCGTGTCGAAATGCCGAACCTTGCGGGACTCGCAGGCCTGGTTGGTTTCGGCGCATCGGCGGCCGGCGCGGCCGGCACCGGCGGGCCTGTCGACCGAACGTTTCCGGTGCGGCGTGTCCGCATAGACGGACTCGTCGCTCAAGTGGAACTCATCGCCTCGCCGCAAGGGCCGGTACGCATCCAAGCGAACGGCAAGCCCGAAACGCTCAAGGAACTGCAAATTCGCGCCGTCGGCGACGAAGTCGTTCTCCGCCTCGACACCGAAGAGCAGGAAGCTTGGTTTCCTTGGAACCTGTTCAACCTGATGTCGAAGGATCGCAGAATCCAGGATTTGCAGGTCAGAATCTCGGCGCCGCTCGGCACGCCATATGAAATCGACGACATGATCGGGTCGATCAATGCGGGCGACCTCGACGCACCGTTGCGTCTCGATGGTCACTCCGTGACCGCGCGCTTCGGTCGCGTCCAGAGTGCAAAGGTCAGTATCTCGGGCTCCGGCCGCATTGCGATCGGAGCCATTAAGGAAAACCTCGACCTCGACGTCGCGGGCAGCGGCAGGTTCGAAGCGGCCTCCGCCGCGGCGGCTCAAGTTGACATCGCCGGCGGCGGCGACGTCATCATTGGTCCTCTCACTGGCGCGTTCAGCGCCGACGTCGCGGGTTCTGGCGATGTGCGCGTCGCGCGCGTCAATGGACCTGTCGATGTCGATATCGCAGGCTCGGGCGGCGTGATCGTCGACGGCGGGCGCGCTCAATCCTTCCGCGTCGACATCGCAGGCTCGGGGGACATCCTGTTCAAGGGTGAAGTCGTCGACCCGAGCATCGAGATCTTCGGCTCGGGCAGCGTGAAGGTCGGCTGCTACAGCGGCAACCTCAGAAAAGAGGTTGCGGGTTCCGGCGAATTCGAAGATCTCCATTTGTGTACGCCGTCGCCTGCGCCGCCGGCCCAACCTGCACCGCCGGCGCCGCCTGCACGTCCATAAGGCTACTCGTAGCGCAGAGCCTCGATGGGATCGAGGCTCGCGGCGCGCCGCGCCGGGAAGAAGCCGAAGACGATTCCCACGGCCGCCGAAAACGCGAACGCGACCACGACGACCAACGGGCTCAGCACGAACGGCACGCCGATCGCGTAAGCGATCGCCGCCGAGCCACCGAGCCCCAGCGCCGCGCCGATCAACCCGCCAAGGCACGACAGCAGAACCGCCTCGATCAAAAACTGCAGCAGCACGTCGCGCTCGAGCGCGCCGATCGCAAGCCGAATGCCGATCTCGCGCGTGCGCTCGGTCACCGAGACGAGCATGATGTTCATGATCCCGATCCCGCCGACGAGAAGACTGATCGCGGCGACCGCCGACAAGCCGGCGGTCAAGAGTTGCGTCGTGGACTCCACGAGGCTCGACAGCGATTGCAGATCGCGGGTCAGGAAATTGTCCTGCTCGCCCGGCCGGATGCGTCGCCGTTCCCGCAGCAATGCGGCGATCGAATCTTGCACCGGCTTCACCTGAGAGGCGGTGGCGGCGGACACCAAAATCTGCTGCACGTCGTCGGTGCCCGTCATGCGGCGTTGAACGGCCGCGATCGGCATCAGGATGGTATCGTCCTGATCCTGGCCCATGGTCGACTGTCCTTTTGCCGACAACACGCCGATGACCTCGCACGAGGTTGTCGTGCCGAGCCTGATCGAGGCGCCGAGCGGGTTCTGCTGGCCGAACAATTCCTTGCGCGGCGTTTCGCCGATGATGCAGACGGCGCGCCCGCCGCGCTCCTCGCTCTCGCTGAATATGCGCCCTTGCTTGAGCGGCCAATCGCGCACCGTCAGATAGGCGTTCGTCGTACCGGTAATCCCGATCGTCCAGTTGTTCGAGCCGTAGACGGCTTGCGTCTGCTTGACGGCTGCCGGCGCAACGGCGGCGATGCCCTGGATCTCGCGCTCGATCGCGTTCACGTCGTCGATCTTGAACGGCGTTTGCGGCGTGGCGGGACCCGCGCGCTGCGGCGTGAACGGCAGCACGAACAGAAGATTACGCCCCATCGACGCGATGTCGGAGGTGACCTTGAGGGTCAGTCCCTGCCCCAACGTCACGACGATCACGACCGCGGCGACGCCCACGATGATGCCGAGCGTCGTCAAGAGCGAGCGCAACAGGTTCGCGCGCAATTCACGCCAAGCCAGCTGCAGCGTGGTCCACAACATCAGGCGGCGCCTTTCTGAGCGGCCGCGTCGGACGCAATGCGGCCATCGCGAAAGCGGATCTGCCGCTGCGCGTATCCGGCAATGTCTTCCTCATGCGTCACGAGCACGATCGTCATATGGCGCGTCTGGTTGAGATCGGCCAGCAGCTTCATGATCTCGTGGCTGCGCGCCGAATCCAGGTTTCCCGTTGGCTCGTCGGCAAAGATCACTGCAGGTTCCGTCACGAGCGCCCGCGCGATCGCCACGCGCTGCTGCTGCCCGCCGGACAATTCCGACGACGTATGATCCGCGCGATCGGCCAGCCCCACGAGGTCGAGCGCGTGCAGCGCCTGCTTGCGCCGCACCGCCGCGCTTTCGCCGCGATAGATCAACGGTAGTTCCAGATTCTCGCGCGCCGTCGTGCGCTTGAGCAGATTGTACCCCTGGAACACGAAGCCGATATAGTTGCGCCTGAGCAGCGCGCGCTGGGACCGTGTCAGCGTGCCGACGTCGATGCCGCGGAAGTAATAGCGCCCGCTCGTCGGCGTATCGAGGCAGCCCAGAATGTTCATCGCCGTCGATTTGCCCGAACCCGACGGCCCCATGATGGCGACGAACTCGCCGTCGCCGATGGTGAGACTGACGTCGTCGAGCGCACGCACCTCCGTCTCGCCCTTGCCGTAGATCTTGGAGACGCGATCGAAACGGATGAGCGGCGCTTGCGCCATATCCCTATTGCTGCGTTGTTGCACGGCCGGCCGTCGCGACGTCCAGGATGAATTCTTCGCCCGCCTTCACGTTCCCGCTCGTCACCTGCGTGCGCCGTCCGTCGGTGACGCCCAGCGTGACTTTGCGCGACACCAGCTTGCCGTCGCTGCCCAAGAACCAAACCTCGCCCTTGCCCGACGCAATCGGATCGACCGGTGCCGTCGTCGCGACCGGCATGAAACTGGACGCGCCGGTGGCCTGTGGCTGGAAGCGCAGCGCGCCGTTCGGCACGCTCGTGACGTTGTTGACGACGCGCACGACCACGTCGGCCGTCGCCGTCATGCCGGGCTTGAGCAAGCCCTGCGCGTTCTCGACGCTCAACACCCCTTGATACGTCACGACATTCGAAACCGTCTTCGCCGCGTTGCGCAGCTCGACGACTTTTGCATTGAAGATTTGTGCGGGATAGGCGTCGACCGTGAAGGTCGCATCTTGGTTGAGCCGCACTTGGCCGATGTCGGCCTCGTCGATGTCGACGGTGAGTTCGAGCTTCGTCAGGTCCGACGCGATGATGAACAACTCCGGCGTCGTGAACCCGGCGGTCACGGTCTGGCCCCGCTCGATCTTGCGATCGAGCACGATGCCGTCGATGGGTGAGCGGATCGCGGCCTTCGCGAGATTGGCCTCCGCTTGGTCGGCCTGCGCGCGCGTGCTGTTCAGCGTAGCCGAAGCCGCGTCGCGCGCAGCCAGCGCCGCGTCGTACGCCGACGCCGAGGCAAAACCCCGGTCGCGTAGCGCACGCGAGCGCTTCAAGTCGTTCTGGGCCTTGGCGAGATTGGCCGCCGACTGCTCGACGCTCGCCCGCGCCTGTACTGCGCGCGCCTTGAGCTCGTCCGTATTGATGCGCGCGATGATCTGGCCCTTCTTCACGCGGTCGTTGAAATCGACGACGATCTCGTCGATCCGCCCCGACACCTCGGCGCCCACGGTGACCTTGTCGATCGGCTGAAGCGTTCCCGTCGCCGTGACCAGCGCGCGGATCGTCGCGACCTCGGCCTTGCCCTTGATGTATTCGGTCTTCTTGGCCGGCGTCAGGACCCACCAGGCGCCGATCGCCACGACCAAGCCCGCAATCGCCAGCACCCACCAGCGCCGCCACGATGGCGTCCTGGCGCGCCCGATCCCAAGCGTGCGCTCGATATCGCTCGGCGCGCTCGCCGGCCGTACTGTCGTGTCGTTCATTCGCCGATATCCAGCAAGCGCCGTGCCCCACACATCGGAGCTTATATAGGAAAGCCCCAAGCTCAGTTCAAACAACTGTTTGAATTGAGTCCGGCGCGCTCCGGTTCGGTTAATGCGAATAAGGGTCCACGGCGTCGCGCAATCCGTCACCCAGCACGTTGAACGCCAGAACCACCAAAACGATCGGAAGCAGCGGAATCAGGAGCCAAGGGTACAGTTCGACCGCGCTGATGTTCTGCGCCTCGCTGAGCAGCACACCCCAGCTGACGACCGGTGGCCGCAAGCCGAGGCCCAAGAACGACAGCGCCGTCTCGCCTAAAATCATGCCCGGCACGGCCAAGGTCACGCTGGCGATCAGATGCCCGGCAAAATTCGGCAACATGTGTCTGAACAACACCCGAAGCCGGCTCGCGCCCAAGAGCTCCGCGGCGACAACATAGTCCTCCTCGCGCAGCGACAGCACCTTGGCGCGCACCGCCCGCGCGAGGCCGGGCCAATCGAGCAGACCCAAGATCAAGGTGATGCCGAAATAGACCCAAATCGGCGACCACGTCGCGGGCAACGCCGCCGCAAGTGCCATCCACAGCGGCAACTCCGGCAACGCGCGCAGCAACTCGATCACGCGCAGGATGCTGGCGTCCGCCCATCCGCCCAGATACCCGGCAAGCCCGCCCAACAGACACCCGAGCACAAAGCTGATCGAGACGCCGATCAGCCCGATCGTCAGCGATATCCGCGCGCCGTACGTCACGCGGCTGAAGATATCGCGGCCCAAGCGGTCCGTGCCGAAGATGTGGAACCCGCCGCCCTCGACCGGGCAGACGAGATGAAAGCGCGCCTCGAACAAATCCCAAAAGCGATACGCGTCGCTCTCGCACAGAAAGCGCAGCTTCTCGACCTTCGTCGTGTCGGGTTCGTAGATGCGCTTGAACGTCTCGAGATCGACCTTGGACGACGTGCCGTAGACGAAGGGCCCGATAAAATTGCCTTCGTGAAACCAGTTCACATCGGCGGGCGGCGCGAAGATCGCATCGTTGTTGCGTGTCTCGGGCGCGTAAGGCGCGATGATCTCGGCGAACGGCAAGCTCCCGTAGAGCACGACGAGGAAGACCATGGAGATGAACGCGCCCCGCCGCCGCCACAGCCGGTCCAAGAAATTCGGCGTCTCGAGCTTGGCGAGCGTGGCGGCGTCGATGGCGGTCATCGCTCAAGCCCCTGCCCCAGCCTGACCCGCGGATCGATGAGCCCGAGCAGCAAGTCGGACACTAGCGTGCCGATCAAGGTCAGCACCGCCGCAAACAGCAGAATGAACCCCGCCAGGAACTGATCCTGCGACTGCAGCGCGTGCACGAGGACGGGCCCGACCGTCGGCAAACTCAGCACCACCGAAACGATCACCGACCCCGAAACCAGCGACGGCAGCAGATTGCCGATATCCGCAATGAACGGGATCAGCGCCATGCGCACGGGATAGCGCAGCAACAACCGCGTTTCGCCCACGCCCCGCGCGCGCGCGGCGATCACATAAGGCTTGCGCAACTCGTCGAGCAGATTTGCCCGCAGTCGGCGGATCATCGACCCGACGCCCGAGAACGCAATGATGACGACGGCCACCGCCAGATGCGCCGCCAGCGATCCGATCTTCGCCGGCGTCCACGGGTCGTCGGCATATTGCGGATCGATCAACCCGCCGATCGAAATCCCGAGCCACGCATGCGCGTAGGTCAGAACGACCAGCGCCAGCAGGAACCCCGGTGTCGCCATTGCCACATACGCAAACGCCGCAATTGAATAATCGCGCAAACTGTATTGCTTGATCGCCGATAGGATGCCGAGCGGCAGTGCGATCAAATAGATCGCGATCACGGCCAAAACATTGACCGCGATCGTGGGCCCCAGCGCATAGCCGACGACGTCGGCCACCGGCTTGTCGAACTCGAACGACGTGCCCCAATTGCCTTGGATCAGTCCGGAATAGCCGCGCGACCCCGGCCACACGCCGATCCAAATCCCGAACTGTTCGATGACCGGTTTATCGAGACCGTATTCCGTGCGCAGATACTCGGCCTTCTCGGCGCCGTTGACGTCGCCCTGCGCCTTCAGCTCTTGCACCTGGTTCGACAGGTAATCGCCGGGCGGCAGCTGGATGATGAGAAAAATGAGCGCGGCGATGGCGACGAGCGCAGGCACCATCAGGATAAGACGCTCGGCCGTATAGCGCAGCATTATCCCCCCGCGCGTTTCACTTACCGAACCAGAACTCGTCCATACGGTACATCCCGAACTGCGCGCCCGGCTCCCACGAGAATACACCGCGTTCCGGCACGTTGTGCAAAGTCGCGCGCACCGCGATCGGCTGCATCACGCCCGACACCGTGCCGATGATGAACTGCTGCTCCGCGTGGATCTGGAGCATTTGTTCCCATGCGGCCTTGCGCTCCGCCGGCGTTTTCGCGACCCGCCACGACGTCGCGAGCTTGAGCAGTTCTTGCGCCGCCGGCAGATCGGGTGCCTCGCCCGCCTTGCCGTTGGCCTCGAAATATTGCCCCCACTTCGGCCAGCTCATCGTGTCCTGCCGCGTCGGCGCCAGCTCCTCGGGGCTCATATCGGCTGTCGGAATGCCGGTGTCCCAACCCGACCACGCCGTCATCACGGCCTCGCCGGAATTGGCGCGGTTGCGCATCACCGTGCGGTCCGACGGCTTGATGACGAGCTTGATGCCGATGGCCCTGTAGTGCTGCGTGATCAGCTGCAGCACGTCGCCCTCTTCTTTCGCCTCGCCGGCGGTCTCGACGATCAGCTCGAGCGGCCGCCCGTCGGCCATCAGCCGCGTGCCTTCCGCGTTGCGCTGCTTCAAGCCGATATCGTCGAGCAGCGCGCTTGCCGTCTTCGGATCGTGCCCGGCATTCGCCGTCAAATATTCCGGCTTGAACAGGGGCGAGGCCTTCAGCACCGTATTGTTGCCCTCGGTCGCCAGCCCGAAGAACAGCGCGCGATTGATGTCGCTGCGGTCGATGCCGAGCGACAGAGCGCGCCGGAATCGCTCGTCGCGCATCAGCTTGCGCCACACCGGATCGTTCGTGTTCAGATTCGGATAGAGCGCGACATGTGATCCCTTGGCGATCGGCCACGTTAAAACCTTGTAGCCGCCCTTGGCCTGGTTCGCTTTGAGCACCGTGATATCGGCAAGTGACAGCCCGCGCGCCTGCAGGTCGGCGTCGCCCGCCGCCGTCTTCGCCGCGACCAAACCGCTGTCGGTGATCGCCATCTCGATACTGTCGATGTAGGGCAGCTGCTCGCCGTCGCTGTCGACGCGATGGAAGAACGGATTGCGCTTGAAGACGAAGCGATTGGCCGGCATCGCCGTCGTCGCGACCCACGGCTGCAGCGTCGGCAGGTCCGGATTGTCGTTGTTGTCCATGCTGTCCATGCGATTGTGAAGCGGCGCCCACGTCCGCGCCTTGCCCGCCGCAACCTTCGCCGCCAGCGCGGCCGCGTCGGCGTACTTCACATGGAACTGCTTCAAGTAATGCGCCGGCCGATAGATATAGGGCTCGCGCGCCTGCGCCAGTGCCGCCAAAAACCCCGGGGTCGCCTTCGTCCAGCTGTAGCGCACGGTCAGCGCATCGACGATCTCGACCTTGGGCGCTTCGCCGCCGTTCAACAGATCGACCGGCGGCCCCTTGGGCGACAGCTCCTTGTTGGTCGCAATGTCTTCCCAGAAATAACGAAAATCGTCCGACGTGAATGGCTGCCCGTCGGACCATTTGTGGCCCGCGCGCAAGTGCATAGTAAAAATGCGCCCGTCCTTCACCTCGATCGCTTTCAGAATGTCGGGCTTCAATTCCAATTGCGGCGTCCACGTGACGAGGCGCGCATAGCCCCACGCGCTGAGCAGCCGGACGTCCTTCTCTTTGCTCAGCATCATTCGCAGGACGCCGCCCTGCTGGCCCGGCTCGCGTCCGCGTGCTTTCAGATCCACGACCAAAGGCTCGCTGGGCAAGCGCGTGGCGACCGGCGGCAGAGCGCCCTGCTTGACCTGTGCGGCAAGCGATGGCGTTTCCTTGTAGGCGACGGCGGGCGCCGATGCCGCCGAAGCGACCGCGGCACTCAGAATCGAAACGACCAAAATCGCGCCGCAACGAAGACGCATCACTTGAAGCCCTCAAATCACCGGTTAGCGACGGCCACGATATGGCCTTCGCCGACTGACTCATAGCGAGGCTTTGCGCCCCGCTTTAGGCGATATGGCTCGGGCCAGGCGGAAGGGTCCGAGGCGCGGCCTTGCATCAGGACACCCAGATCGAGCTTGCGATCGGGGTCGGGTTCCGGATTCGCGGCCAACAGGGCCTTTGTATAGGGGTGTTGCGGGTTGGCGAAAAGCTCGGCGGTCGTGGCGGCCTCGACAATCCGCCCACGGCACATCACGAAAACGCGCGCGGCAATGGCGCGCACGACCGCCAAATTGTGACTGACGAACAAACTGGCGACGCCGAGATCCTGCCTGAGGCCGTCGAGCAGCCCCAGAATCTGCGCCTGAACCGAAACGTCGAGCGCCGAGACGGGTTCGTCGCACACCAGCAAATCCGGCCCCAACGCCAACGCGCGCGCGACGCCGATGCGCTGGCGCTGTCCGCCCGAAAACGCGTTCGGGTGGCGCATCAGCATCATGCGGTCGAGTCCGACCATCTCGAAGAGCGCCGCCGCCCAGCGCAGCCGCTGGCTCGAATTGCCGAGCCCATGAATGACGAACGGTTCCGTGACGATCTCCTCCGCCGTCAGCCGCGGATTGAGCGAGGCGAACGGATCCTGAAACACGTACTGGACCCGCGTGCGATATTTCTTCAGTGCAGCGCCACTCAGATCGGCGATCGACGACATACCCTTGCCGTCATAGGCGAGGATCGTCCCGCTGTCGGGCGTCAGCGCGCGCAGGATCATCTTCGACAACGTCGACTTCCCACATCCGCTTTCCCCGACTAGGCCGACGCACTCACCGGCGTTGATCGTGAGATCGACGCCGATCACCGCCTCGACCGTGCCGCCGTCCGCCTCGGGCCCGCGCTTGCGCGGAATGAAACGCTTGCTCACGTCCTTGATTTCGACGAGCGGCGTGCCCGTCGGCGGGCCGAGGCGTTCGCTCCACACCGGCCCCAGCGCTTGGATCGCGGCATTGCTCGCGTGCGGCGGATTGAGCACGAACGGCTCGCCCTCGAGCCGCGGCACGGCCGCGAGCAGCGCGCGCGCGTAGTCCGTGCGTGGCTGCGTCAGCACCTCGTGCGTAGAGCCCTGCTCCACGACCACGCCGTCGCGCAGCACGACCACGTGGTCCGCGACGTTCGCGACCACGCCGAAATCATGCGTGATGAAGAGAAGGCTCAAGCCCATCTCGTCCTGCAGATCGGCGAGGAGCTTCAGCGCCAGCGCCTGGACCGTGACGTCGAGTGCCGACGTCGGCTCGTCCGCGATGACGAGCGCAGGCCTGCACACGAGCGCCGAAGCCAGCATCGCGCGCTGGCGCAAGCCGCCGGAGAGCTCGAACGGAAAGCGGCCGAACGCGGACTCGGGCTCCGGGAATCCGACATGCGCCAAAACTTCGATCGCGCGCCGCTTCGCCTCGCTCGTGGACATGCTCTCGTGCATCTTGAGCGTCTCGACCAGCATCGCGCCGATGCTGACCACGGGCGACAATGCCGCCGAGGGTTCCTGAAACGCCATCGCCAAGCGGTTGCCGCGCAGCCGGCGATACGCACCCGGCGCAAGCGTCGTCAGTTCGACCTCGCCCGTTTCGTCTTTGGGATCGCGAAGGACGATCCGCCCGCTGCGCACGCTCGTCGACGGCAGCAATCCCATGATCGCCGATCCGATCGTCGACTTGCCCGACCCGCTTTCGCCGACGAGCGCCACGGTCTTCCCGGCCGGCACCGAAAAGCTCACGTCCTTCAAGATCGGCGTGACGCGCTTCCCGTCGCGAAAACTGACCGTCAGATTCTCGAGCGTCAGCGCGTCCGCCATCTCAAAACCGTGGTTTGGCGATGACACCGGCGGCGGCCAGATTGGCGTGCGTCGAATCCGAAATGCCGAGTTCGGCCGCGCGCGCCGCCTCCCACGCGCGGGCGAGGACATCGTTGAACCGCTCCAGCCGATCGTCGATCGCGATCGTCTGCCGGCCGCTCCCCCTCAGTTTGAGATCCATCCACCCCTCTTTGCGGTCGCGGCTCAAAGGAAAGTGACGCAACTCGAACCGCTCGAGCTCAGCCCATTTGATCGCTCTTGCCCCGAACAGTCCACCGCTAAGCCTCAGGCCTTGGTCGCCGACCTCGACGACGCTCGTCAGCCGCGACACCGTGCTCGCGAGATAGAGCCCGAACAGAATAACGAGAATAAGGACGCCGAAGAACCCAAACGACCCGATGCGCGTGGCGAGGAGCAAGAGCAGCGTAGCGCCGAACGCTATCCCCCCGCGCGCGAGATCGCCGGTGAGGGAACCGGGCGGCCAGCGATGAACGCTGGTCTCGCTCATAGCCCGAACGCCGAGGCCGGCGTGTGCCACGTCACGGCCGGATGCCCTCGCGTGACTTCGAGGAGGCGCACGATGAGCCGCTCTTTCGCCGGGCTCCAATACGCATGATGCGTCAACAGCCCCAGCGGCTCGCTCGCACGCGAACGCTGCGCGCGCCGCCAGCGCAGTTTCCGAAGCAGCAGCGCCGCAATCAAGCGCTCCTCCTTGATCACCCGCCCCCGCCGCCAATCGATCACATCGAGATGCGTATTGACCTGAAGAAGCCCGCTCACCGGCCTTGCCGCCGCGCGCGGCTTCCACGTCGACAGCCCGCGAAACCCAAGCCGTGGCAGATGGGGCAGGGCGCTGGGCACGATGCGATTCCACGGCGGCACCAACACCGGTAGCGCGCGCCCGCCGAAAGCCTTGCGCGACAGCGACAGTCCTTGCTCCAAATCGCCCAGAATTTCCTCGACGCTTCGCGTCCCGCCGAACTCGCGTTTCGCCTGACCTTGGCGCGCGTGATTCTCGTGCGCGAAGCCGTGAACCAAGATCTGCGCCTCCCCCGCGCGCTCGAGCAGCGCGACCAATCGCGGCTTCAATTTCGCCGGAATGGCGGAAAGGCCGACCTTCACATCGAACCGCCGCGCGACGGCGAGCATGTTCTTGAGTTCGTCCGACACGTCTTGCGCGTCATCGTCGCGCCACCAGAACTGCGCGATGCGCTTCTCGCTCGCCCACACATCGAGTTCGTCGCGAACGCGGCCCCAGGCGTCAGCCATCGGAAAGGATTTTGCGCAATGCGATCACCGTTCCCTCACGCCCGTTGAAATCGATAGCGGCGGGGGGAGGCTCGCTGTCCGCAACCTCGTCGACCGCGCGCGCCAGCACGCGTGGATCAAGGTCGCCGGCACGAACCAATTTGATCAATCCGCGGGCCGCAAACTTCTGCGCCCGCATCAGCTGCTCTCTCTCGCGCTCCGTTTCGAATGGCACCGCGACCGTTGTCGTCCGTGCTTTGACCGCTTCGATCAACGTATTGTAGCCCGCCTGTGAGATCGACACGGCGGCGTTCGCCAGCCTCGCGCGAAAATCCGGCAGGCTGGGCACAACCGTCGCGCCGTCGACCGAGATTCCGCCCGTCAGCGGACCTGTCACAAACGTCCAAGGCCGCGCGCTCAGGCGCGAATGCTTGCGCGCTTCGAGCGCGGCCTCGATCAAATGCCGCCCCGCCGCCCCGCCGCCCGCCGACACCAGAATCTCACGGCGTGTAGCCTGCGCTTGCGGCATGTCCGCAGAGATGTAGCCCGTATAGATGCAGCGCCCGGCGAGCGCCGCCGTTTCCGCAAAACTCTCTTCCAAGCGAACGAGGCTCGGATCGCCGTGCACCAAGATCGCGTCGTAGCGATCGCGCGCGCGTTGCACCATCGCCGCCGCGCGGCCGTCCTTGCGCGGCCTCTGCAGAACATCGCGCACCGATGCAATCAGCTTCGGTGGCGCAGATGCGCGGCTTGCCTCATCGAGCAGCGCGTTCAATTCGAATTCAAGCAGCCTGCGCCCGAACGGAAACGTCTCCGTGATCACGGCATCCGGCCGCGCATTGCGGAACGCATCGAGCAACGCGTCACGCCGCCCTTCGTGCCAGACGCGGTCGACCGCGTTGCCCGCCGCGGTGACAAGCTCGTCGAACAATTCGTCCTTCGCCTTCGCCGCCGGCAGCTGCACGAACGCAATACCGCCGGGCACCGCTTCGCGCGGCGTCACGCCGCCGCTGACCAAGGTCACTGCGAACCCCGCATCGCGCAGCGCCTCGGAGAGAATGCGTGCGCGTGCGAAATGGCCGAAGCCCAAAAGATGCTGTACCCAAATCAAGACGCGCGCGTTCATGTAAAACCGAGCTCCGCGAACACGCTGCGCAACGTTCTCGCGGCCGCCTCGACACTGCGCTCGTCGCGCACGAAGCGCCGCCCGTTCTCGCCGAGGTGTCGCCGCAACGCGGTATCCGTCAGCAGCCGTCGAAGGTTTGCGGCGTAACCCTTCACATCCCCGGGCGCGCTCAAAAGCGTCGTCTCGCCCTCCACGGTCGCGTCCGGCACGCCGCGGTCGCGGCACGCGACGACCGGCAATCCGGCGCCCTGCGCTTCAAGGAACGCAAGCCCGTAAGCCTCGCCCAATCCCGGCCACGCGAAGACGTCGGCCGACGCCATGAGAGCGGGAATGCGATCCGCCGCAACCGCGCCCAGGAACACAACGTCATGAATCGGTGCGCGCGACGAAAACATCGCTTCGATCTCACGGCGAAACACGCCGTCGCCGGCAATCGACAGCTTCAGCGGCACATCCGCGAGTTCACGCAACGCGCCCGCAAGCAGCTGATAGCTCGCCCTTTTGCGCTCGTTGCGCATCATCGCGACCGCCAGCAAATGCCCGGCGCTGGACGTGCGCTTGAGGGCAGGCACGAACGCGCCCACATCAATGAACGGCTTCAGGTCGCGCACGCGGCCCGGCGCGATCTGATCCAAGCAAAATCGATCGAACGCCGTCATCGCCAGCAATCGGTCCGCCGAGGACAGCGCCGCCGCAGTTCCCTCGTGCCCGATCGCCCACGGCCCTCCCGCGCGCTTCGGCGCATGAGAGCCTTCCGCGATCATATAGGGAATTCCAAGCGCTCGGCTGACCGACGGCCCAATCCAATCCGGCGATTTGTAATAGACGTGATAGCTGAACCAGAGATCAGGCTTGGCGGTTGTCCCGCTTTCAACGTGCGCAATCAGATCGCCGGCAACCCGGTCGCTTTCGGCGCGCAGTGTTTTCTGCACACTTGCGTCGCCCGTGCCCTCATAGGTTCGTGGCAAATTCGGCGACAAGACCTCAACGCCGGCAAGATCGAGCGCGTGTCGCAACAACGCCGCCATGCGTTGCACGCCTGACGCTGCGTCGGCGTCTTGGGCCGCCATTGGCGAATAGAAGATCGCGCGCATCAGCCTTCGGTCCGCTCGCGAAGCAACTGGGCGATCTCGTCATATCCCGCCTCGCCGTCACAGTCCCGCCGCGCTTGAGCCAAGGCCGCAGCGCCCAGCCGTTCCCGCAGGGCCGTATCACGGATGAAGCCGCCCAATACCGCGGCGAGCGCCTGCGCGTCGCGCGGAGCGACCAATCGCCCGTTCACGCCGTCGCCGACGACTTCCTCAATGCCGCCGGCGCGCGTCGAGACAACGGCAAGGCCGCGCGCCTGCGCCTCAAGCAGCGCATTCGGAATCCCGTCACGGTCCCCGTCGACGCTCACGACCGCCGGCAAGACGAACATGTCGGATCGATCGAGAGCCGCGATGACGTCGGCATGGCTTTGCGCTCCGTGCCACGTCACGCGGTCTTCCAGCGCCAGCGTCCGCGTCCGCTCCTTCAACGCGCCGAGCTGCTCGCCCCCGCCGTAGTGATCGAACCGGAAGGCAAGATCGCGCGGCAGGCGAACCAGTGCGTCAAGCAGCGTGCGAAGCCCCTTCTTCTCCACCGCCCGCGCGACGCACACGATCCGCACCGGCTGATCGCGCTGTGTGCCGTCGCGCGACTGGGGCGGCGGATTCGCTGCCAAGAGCCCCGGTGCAAGCCCGTGGTGGATCAAGCGAAGCTTCTCGCCGTCGCCGAACGACGCAAGCTTCTTGTGTCCGGATTTGCTGCATACCGTCACGAACGCCGCTTCGCTGAGCTTTTGCTGCAAGTCCCACTTGGACGTCGTCCAAATGTCCTTGGCGTGCGCCGAGATACTGAACGTGACCCGGCGCATCTGCGCGGCATAACGCGCAACCGAAGTGGGACTGTGCGCGAAATGCGCGTGGATGTGGCGAATGGTCGCCGGCATCTCCGTCGCCAACACGCATGCCTGTCCGAACCGCCGCATACGCCCGCGCGCAAACTCGGAAGCAAGATCCTCCCGGAACGCACGCCATGCTGTACGAAATCCCGGCAATCGTCGTGCGCGCGCAAACGCCTTCGCCACACGCCAGGGCGCATGATGTAGATATTCGGGCAGATAGCGCGGTTGGGCCTTCACGCGGTTCTCGACCAACGCCGCATCGGGGCCGGGCCGACGCAAGGCGAAAAGCGAAAACGCGAAGCCTCGCGCCTCCAGCGCCTCGAGCTCCCGCGCGATGAACGTTTCCGACAACCGCGGAAACCCCTTGACCACGATCGCGAGTGTCTCACCGCCGGTCATGTCTCACGCAGCGGACGTCTTGCGCGTCCGCCCGAACCACGACCCGCAAGCTGCCACCACCTTCTCCAGGCCGTCGAGCAAGCCGGGCGTCGCGCGTGTCGACGGCAACGGCTGCTTGGGCAACGCTTGCAATGCCGCGACCATCGCGTCCGTATCGGGCCGCTCGCCTTCGGCCGGTTCGGCGAGCATGCGCGCCAGCCCCAGTCGCTCGGCGGCTTGCGCGCGAATGGTTTGTTCCAACCGCGGCACGTGGCGCGGCACGATCAGCGCGCGCTTGTCGAACGACAGGATCTCGCAAAACGTGTTGTACCCGCCCATGGACGCGGTCGCGAGACATCCGGCCATCAAGTGCTCCATGCGCGGCTCGAACGTGAGGGTGCGCAATCCAGGGATCGCCGCCACGCGGCGCTCGAACGCGACCCGCGCTTCGGCACGCATGAACGGCCCCGGCACGATCAAGGCCGGCGGCAACGCGCGTGCGTCGCGCTCATACGCCGCCAGCGCCCAGTCGATCAAAAGCTCGCCGTCCCCGCCCCCGCCCGTCGTCACGAGAATGCGCTGGTTCAAGTCCGCAAGCATGGCTGCCGGCAACGCGACCGGCCGCGTGCGCCGAAGATAGCCCGTAAACGTCGTCTTGCGCACGATCTGCGGTGATAAACCCAAACCTTGCAGCGGATCGTAGATCGCCTTCAGCCCGTAGATCCAGATATCGTCATAAAGCTGCTCGAGCGCCGGCAGCGCGTGCTTGCGCCGCCATTCATGCGCCAGCGCCTCCGGTTCGTCGAGTATGTCGCGAAGTCCGAGCACCAACCGCGTGCCGCGCGCCTTCAACGCCTCGAGCGTGCCTTCCAATTCGCCGCGCAGCCCGAGTGGCTCTTTGTCGACGATGAACACATCGGGCGCGAACCTGACCGCCGTCTCCGTGATCAGCGACGAACGCAGAGTTGTCGTCTCCTGGATCGATCCGTTCTCGCCGAGCGGCACATAGTCGCCGTTGCGCAACTTGATGATCCCGGGCACGCGCACGAAATCGACGCGCATCTTGAAATCGAAGCTGCCGATGATGGGCGAACCCGAAACGATCAAGACCTTCAGCTTCGGAAACGCTTCGGCAAGCGCATGCGCGATCGTCCGGCAGCGGCGAATATGCCCCAGGCCGAAACTGTCGTGGCTGTAGATGAGAACGCGCCCCTGCGACCTGGAAATGGTTAAACCTCACTGTCGAATTCGCCGCGTCGGCGGGCGAGCCCTGGCGAATCTCGCATGGGTCCGGCGCGGACGAAAGGGCGTGGCCTTCGGCCCGCTTTGTCTCTAGCTTGTGCCCGGAATCCGGGCCGATTTGCACGTCAGGTATGGCAACACACCAAAGCCTCTACAGCTACATTTGGCAGCATTCGCGCCGCGATCAGCTGGTCATTCTTGCGATCGCGTTGGCCGCGCAGCCCTTCTATTTTCTGACGCTGACCCTGCCCAAGCTCATCATCAACGGCCCGATCCAAGGCAAGGGCTTCGAAACACCCGCCGCCACGCAAAATTTCATGCGCTTCGTGATCGGCTTTCCGGAGGCGGCCGCAGGCTGGTTCGGCCACCAATGGGTGATCCTTCAGGGCATCCCGCTCGATCGCACGAGCTACCTTTTCGCGCTCAGCTTCGCCTTCTTGGGCCTCGTCGGCTTCAACGGCTTCCTGAAATTCCTCGTCAACACCATGAAGGGCCGCTTGGGTGAGCGCCTGCTCCGGCGCCTGCGCTACGAGCTGATCGACCGCGTCTTGCGCTTCCCGCCCGCGCATTTGCGCAAGGCGAAGCAGGCCGAAATCGCCTCGATGGTGAAGGACGAGGTTGAGCCCCTCGGCGGCTTCACCGGCGATTCCATTGTCTGGCCCGTCTTTCTCGCCGGCCAAGCGCTGACGGCGCTGATCTTCATCCTCGTCCAAAGCTTTTGGCTGGGGCTAGTCTCCGCTGTCGTGGTGGTGGGACAGGCAACCGTCATCCCCCGCCTGCGCCGTCCGATCCTCCAGCTCGGCAAGCTCCGCCAAATTCAAGCGCGCGAACTCGCCGGCCGCGTCGGCGAGATCGTCGACGGCGGCCACGACATCCGCGTGCACGGCACGTCGAACTGGGAACGCGCCGACATCGTGCGACGCCTGGGCCGCATCTTCGACATCCGCTTCGAAATCTATCAGCGCAAGTACTTCG
The DNA here is from genome assembly GCA_041477875.1 of Micropepsaceae bacterium. Taxonomy (GTDB): domain Bacteria; phylum Pseudomonadota; class Alphaproteobacteria; order Micropepsales; family Micropepsaceae; genus SZUA-430. The sequence continues at coordinate 55,160 of JBGOVA010000001.1, forward strand.
TCAAATCGCTGAACAATTTCATGGCGCAAACGACGCCGTTCATTTTCTACGCGGTGGGCGGCTACTTCGTCATCACCGGTCAGCTCGACGTCGGTCAGCTCGTCGCCGTCATCGTCGCCTACAAGGACCTACCGGGCCCGATCAAGGAACTCATCGACTGGGACCTGCAGCGCCAAGACGTTCAGATCAAGTACGATCAGGTGATGGACCAGTTTCATCCCGACGGCATCGCGTCGCCGGAGATGCAAGCCCCCATCGTCGAACGCCCGGCCCTCGGGCGTCCGATCGAACTGAAGAACGTGACCGCGATCGACGACGCGGGCTTCACGCTGCTCGAAGACGTCGACTTGACCTTGCAGCTCGATCAATCGGTTGCGGTCGTCGGTCCTTCCGGTTGCGGCAAGGAAGCGCTGGGTCTCTTGTTCGCGCGCCAAATCACGCTGAAGAACGGCGTCGTCAAAGCGGGTGACGCCGACTTCACTGCGATGCCGGAAACGCTCGCCGGACGCCGCGTCGCCTACGCCGGCCCCGACGGCTACTTCTTCCCCGTCGACCTCCGGGAGAATCTGCTCTACGGCCTCAAGTTTGAACCGCGTCGCGGCGCGCCGACGGCAGGTGGCCTGCTTGAGGGCCGCATGCGCGAGGCGATCCGCGCCGGCAATCCCGAATTCGACGCCGACGCCGACTGGCTCGACTACGAAGCGCTGGGCACGAACGATCCCGCCGTCATCACCGACCGCATCGTCGACGTTTTGACGGCCGTCGGGCTCGAGGCCGACGTCTATCAATTCGGCCTTCAATCGCGCTTGGATCCCAAGCTCAGTGGCAAGGCCACAGGGCGCATCGTCGAAGCGCGCCTCGCCCTTCACAAGCGCCTGGCCGCGCCCGACCTCATCCACTTGGTCGAGCGTTTCGACGCGACGTCCTACAACCGCAACGCTTCGATCGCGGAGAACATCCTGTTCGGCTCGAGCGCCGATCCGCTGATGCAGCCCCACAACCTGCCGAAGCTCGCGCACTTCCAGCGCGTCGTCGCGGAGGAAGGCCTCGAACAGCATCTGGTCGGGATGGGCGTGTCGATCGCCGAGACGATGCTCGAGCTGTTCCGCGACTTCGCGCCCGACCATCCCTTCTTCGACGAATTCAGTTTCATCCCGGCGCACGAACTGCCCGCCTATCAGCAGATCATGAAGCGCGCCAAGACCGCGGGCCTCACCTACGCCGACCGCGCTCAGCTCTCGGTCTTGCCGCTGCGCTACGTCGAAGCGCGCCATCGCTTGGGGCTAATCACCGACGACATCCGCGAGCGCCTCCTCGCCGCGCGACGCACCTTCGCACAGACATTGCCGCGCGACCTGGCCCCGCGCATCGCCTTCTACGAGGAGGGCGCCTACAACGCCGCCGCAAGCCTTCAAGACAACATTCTGCTCGGCCGCGTCTCGTACGGGGTCGCCCACGCGCATGAACGCGTGAACGGCCTGATGCGTGAAGTCCTCGACCAGCTCGACGTGCGCGACCTCATCATCGAAGCGGGCCTGGCCTTCAATTCGGGCTCTGGCGGCAAGCGCCTGACCCCGGCGCAGCGCCAAAAACTCGGTCTCGCCCGCGCATTGATCAAGGAGCCCGACCTCCTGGTCGTCAACGGCGCGCTCGCCAATCTCGACGATCAGCAGAAGACCGACATCGTCGACCGCGTTCTCGCGCGTCGAAAGGGCCGCGCCACCTTGTGGGTGCTGACGAAGGACGACCTGGCGCCGCGCTTCGACCGCGTCCTGGTGTTCGAACACGGCCGTCTGGTCGCCGACAAGGCGCAAGGCGCGCTGCGCGAGGCGGCGCAATGAGCGATCTGGGCATGGGGTGCACGCGATGAGTATCCAGACCGAAGTCGAACTCCTGCGGCGCATTCCGCTCTTCGCGAGCATCGACACTTCGCGCCTGAAGCTGCTCGCCTTCACGAGCGAGCGCCTGGCCTTCGACGCCGGCGCGGTCCTCTTTCGCGAGGGCGACCGCGGCGATTCGGCGTTTCTTCTTCTGAAGGGCAGCGTCGACGTTGCCGTCGCCTCGCCCAGCGGCCCGGTGATCGTCGCAACGCTCGCGCAGAACACGATCGTCGGCGAGATGGCGTTGCTCTGCGAGATGCCGCGCACCGCGACGGTCACCGCCAAGGAACCGCTCGACACGCTCAGGATCAAGAAGGACCTGTTCTTCCAGCTCTTGCGCGACCTGCCGCAAATGACGCTGGAAATCATGCGCGAGCTTGCCGTGCGCCTGCACAACGCCAACAAGGAAGTCTCCGCCGCCCACGCGAAACTCCGCGCCGCGGGGCTCGAGTGACATGGCGCTCGACCGCGACAAGCCCGAGCAATACCCGCCCAACATCCAAGCCGTCCTGAAACGCCCCGCGCCGGGCTCGGCCGTGCTGGGCCAACACATCTTGGAGGTCGACATGGCGGCAGGCGGCGTGCGCGTCGCTTACGACACGACGGAGACCCTCGCGAACCGCTACGGCGCGATCCACGGCGGCATGACCGCCGCGATGCTCGACGACGTGACCTCGCTGGCGGCAGGGCTCACGATCGAATGGGGTCAAATCACCCCGACGCTCGAAATGAAAGTCAGCTATATCGCCCAAGGCAAACCGGGCGCCCGCATCCTCGCCGAAGCCCGCACCATCCGCCGCGGCGGCACCGTGATGTTCCTCGAAGCCGACCTGAAGGACGAAGAAGGGAAACTGATCGCCACCGCCTCATCGACGGTGATGATCGCGCAACTGAAACGCTGACTATGTTTCCGCGAACTGCGGCGCCTGGCTCAAGAAATCCCAACGCAACGCGACCGCGTCCTGCAGCAGCACGCCTTCGTCCAGTTCGAATTTAACCAGGCGTTGCGCGCCGCGCCACTGAGAGTCTTCGCGATCCCAGTCCCACAAGACTTCCGCGCGGCCTGTCAGCTGCAGGACGTCGCCGGTCTGGAAATCGACGAACAGCAAGCCGCAACGCGGATCGGCAACGAGATTGCCCAACGTGTTGAAGAAGAAATTCCCGCGATAGTCCGGCCAGGTTAGCGTTTGCTCATCGACGATCCGCACGAAACCCGGCCGCCCGCCGCGATGGGAAATGTCGACACCGTTGCGCCAGTCGTTGGGCTCGCCGCGATGCTGGCTCGCGACGAAAAACGTGTCGGCGCCGGCGACGATCGCGCCAGCGTCATCGTCCATCGCGGTGAGCCGCTTCGGCGGAGCGACGATAGCGCGCTGGTCGCGAAGGTGAAATTGCCGCGCCTGAATGTACTGCGGGCAATTGCCGAAGCTCTGATCGACATGGATCGCGAATCCATCTGCCGTCAGTTCGACCTTGCCGTTCACGCGATTTCGCCGCCGCGTGTGAAATTCGAGTCCAAGTGCGCCGACCGCGGCGCCATCGCGCAAATTCTCCTTCAACGGATCACCGGCCAACGGCCGCGCGGTCACATCGAGCCGCTTCGGATCGGGCGACTGCAAAAACCCCGGCCGCCCGACGAGCACCGAGGCCCAAGGCCTCTGGCTCGCATCCGAGCTGCCCACGAAAAATGTCGGAAGTTGCGTGAAGAACGCGCGGTGCTGATCCGGCATGAATCGCCGGATTAAGTTGCGGCCGGACGCTTCGGAACGCTCGCGCACGCCCACCCGCGCCTGCATTTCACATTCGCCTGCGTGATAGGGCGAACCGCCTTCAGCGTCTTTATCGTCCACCTGAACACCGCAATGTCGTCGATGCCAATGTCGGCGGCGGTGTTCGAATCTTCAAGCGGCTAGGGCTCAGCTCTCGATCTCTGCGATCACCGGCACGTGATCCGACGGCCGTTTCCAACTTCGCGCGCCCTTCAAGATTTCGTGCTTGCTGACCGCACCCTTCAGCGCCGGGCTCACCCAGACATGATCGAGCCGCCGCCCGCGGTCGGACGCTTTCCAATCCTGATTGCGATAGCTCCACCAGCTGAAAATCTTCTGCTCTTTCGGCACGAACGACCGCGTCACATCGATCCAATCGTGCGCGGCATAGACTCGCGCCAGGCGCTCGGTCTCGGGCGGCGTATGGCTGACGACGTTCAGAAGCTGCTTGTGGCTCCACACGTCATGCTCGAGCGGCGCGACGTTGAGATCACCCACGACCACTCGCCGCGCCGTGCGCCTTGATTTCATCTTCGCGAAGTAGTGCTCCATCTCGTCGAGGAACTGGAGCTTGTGCGCGAACTTCGCGTTCTCGTCCGGATCGGGAACATCGCCGCCCGCCGGCACATAGAAATTGTGCACCTCGATTTCGTCGGGCAGTGTCACGCTCAGGTGCCGCGCGTCGCCCTTCTCGCAAAACCCTTTCGCTTCGACCTTGTCGAAGGGCAGGCGCGAGAGGATGGCGACGCCGTGATAACCCTTCTGCCCGTTGATCGCGACGTGCTCGAACCCGAGCTTCCGAATCGCTTTGTGCGGAAACTGCGCGTCCGCGACTTTCGTCTCCTGCAGGCACAGCACGTCGATCCGCTGCTCGCGGGCAAGCCTGGCGACGATGCCGATGCGCAGGCGAACGGAGTTGATGTTCCAAGTGGCCAGTCGGATGGGGGGCATGGGCATCGGTTAACGTGTGCGGCCCGCGCGGTGCAACTTAGAAATGAAAAGACCCCCGGCTGTGCGTCCAGCCGAGGGTCAAAACGCGCTTTAACGCGCCACGCGTCAGGAGGGGATTTTCTGACGCTTAGACAGGCGATTACTGGTCCCGCTAGCGGGGGGGGCAACGCGAAACCAGCGTGTTACCGACTGTCTGAGAATCACTATATGCGCCGATGCCACAGCGAGCAACTTTTTTTTCAGGTCTTACACAATGTTAATGACTATGGCTCCCGAGACACACCCATTTTTCGATTCGTGGGGAACAAGCCACGAGTGTCTGCAACTCAGCCTGTGGATAGACCGAGGTCGTGCGCGGTCAGGTCGAAACACTTGCGCGCGAGCCTGACGATTTCGTCGACCTCGTCTCTCTTAATGGTCAACGGCGGCGCCAAAACCATCGTGTCGCGAATCGCCCGCATGACGAGTCCGTTCGCGAAGCAGTGATTCCGGCACTGAGTCCCGACGTCGATGTCGCGCGGGAAGAAGGTGCGATTGGTTTTGTCCTTCACCAACTCGATCGCGCCGAGCAGGCCTATGCCCCGCACCTCGCCGACCAACGGATGAGTCGTTAGCTCGCGAATCTTCGCCTGGAAGTAGGGGCCGATGTCGTCGTGCACGCGATCGACGAGTTTCTCGCGCTCGATGATCTCCAGATTCTTGAGCGACACCGCGCAGGCGACCGGATGGCCCGACCAGGTGAAGCCGTGCACCAGCTCCTCGTTCGCGGTCGCGATGGCCTCACCGACCCGCGGTCCGAGCGCGATCGCCGAGATCGGCTGGTAGCCCGACGAGATACCCTTGGCCAACGTCGTGATGTCGGGGCTGATGCCGAAGGTCTGGGCCCCGAACCAGTTTCCCGTACGGCCGAAGCCGGTAATCACCTCGTCGAGGTGCAGCAGCACGTCGTATTTCTTGCAGATGCGCTGGATCTCCGGCCAATAACTGTCGGGCGGAAACATGAGGCCCCCCGCACCGTGCACTGGCTCGGCCGAGAACGAGGCCACCCGATCCGGCCCCAACTCGAGAATCTTCTCCTCAAGCTTGCGCGCGACCTCAAGCCCGTACTCGTTCGGGTCTTTGTCGCCCCCGAACCCGTACCAATAGACGGTCGGCACCTTCTCGAATCCCGGCAGCGGCAGGTCCCATTGCGGATGCATTGGGGTAATGCCGGACAGCGACGCTGCCGCCATCGTCACGCCGTGGTAGGCGTACTCGCGCGAGATATGAATCTTCTTCTGCTTCTTGCCCTGCAGGTTCCAGTAGTAGCGGATGAGCTTGAGCGCGGTGTCGTTCGCCTCCGACCCCGAATTGGCGAAGAGGATACGGTCCATGCCTCCCGGCAAAAGGCTCGCGATCTTGGCCGCAAGCTCCGTCGCGTACGGGTGGGTCGTCTGGAAGAAGGCGTTGTAGTAGGGCAGCTGCTTCATCGCCTCGTAAGCGGCTTCGGCCAGCTCCGTGCGCCCATATCCGACATTCACGCACCACAAGCCCGACATCCCGTCGATCAGCCGGTTGCCGTCGGAGTCCCAAAGATAGATGCCGTCCGCGCGCGTGATGACGCGCACGCCTTTTTTGTTCAGAGCCCGGGTCTCGGTGAACGGATGAATGTGGTGGGCGGCGTCAAGCGCCTGCCAATGCTTGGTCTGATTGTGCGTTGCGGCTTTGGTGGACATGGGATTTTGCTCTCTGGAGAAGTGGCTCGGATGAACGGCTGAGCAGGCAAGGACATCGTCCTCGCGTTAGAGAGCGCGGCTCAAGGGTTGTAACCCATCCGGGCGCAGAGAATGAGCAGCAGGTCTTTGCAGGTCATGGGCAATCGTAACAAAGCGGGGACAATCCCGCCAGCGGCGCTTGGCACATGGCCAGACCTTTGCCACTGATCCCAGTGTGCTGAAACGCGACAAAATCGAAGCCGTCTTCGAGCGGCTCGCCGCCGCGACCCCCGCGCCTAAGGGGGAGCTCGAGCACATCAACCCCTACACGCTCCTGGTCGCGGTGGTCCTCTCGGCCCAGGCGACGGACAAGGGCGTCAACAAAGCGACCGAGCCCCTCTTCAAGATCGTCAAGACGCCCGCCGAAATGGTCAAGCTCGGCGAAGCCAAGCTCACCGGCTACATCAAGACGATCGGCCTCTACCGCGGCAAAGCCAAGAACGTCATCGCCCTCTCGAAAATCCTGATCGAAAAGCACGACGGCAAAGTCCCCCACGACCGCGACGCGCTCGAAGCCCTCCCCGGCGTCGGCCGCAAGACGGCAAGCGTGGTCCTGAACATCGCCTTCGGCGAGCACACGATCGCCGTCGACACGCACGTCTTCCGCGTCGCCAACCGCCTGGGCCTGTCGAAAGGCAAAACCCCGCGCGAGGTCGAGGACGACCTTGAGCGAATCGTCCCCGCCCGCTTCAAGCAGCACGCCCACCACTGGCTGATCCTGCACGGCCGCTATATCTGCGTGGCCCGCAAACCGAAATGCCCCGAATGCGTGGTGCGCGAGCTCTGCCCCTTCAAGGCGAAAACAAAGTCTTGAGCGGCCCCGCCCGGTTGCCGCACCGTGCGCCCGCCCGCGAAAGGCGCTAGCACTATCCCGTCTTGAGGGGATACGCATGACGGCGAAGGATTTCACCGGCCCGCTGACGACGCTGCTCGCCGTCGCGGCGATCACGGCGCTCTTGCTCTTCACGTGGCAGGCGCAACTGACCGCCCCCGTGCAACCCTCAACCACCGGCTTCTCTTCGGCGCACGCCTTCGCGACACTTTCCCGCCTTCTGGCCGAGCAGCAGCCGCACCCCGCGGGCTCGCCCGAAAACGCCGTCGTGCGCGACCGCATCGTCGAGGAGTTGAAAGCTGCGGGTTACACGCCCGAGATCCAATCGGCGTTTCAATGCTCGCCCCCCGGACGCAACCCCGGCTGCTCGGCGGTCGAGAACATCATCGCCGTGCACAAGGGCACGGGGCAGGGCAGAGCGATCCTGGCGACCGCCCACTACGATAGCGTGCCCGCAGGACCCGGCGTTGCCGACGACGGCGCCGGCGTCGCGGTGATGCTCGAACTCGCGCGCCACTTGGCGAACCAGCCGCCGGCCCGCAACGACGTCGTCATTCTGATTTCCGACGCCGAGGAAACGGGCCTGCGCGGCGCGCTCGCCTTTGCCGAGCACCATCCGCTGATGAAGCAGGTCGGCCTGGTCGTGAACGTCGAGGCACGCGGCACCTCCGGTCCCAGCATCATGTTCGAAACCGGCTCCGGCAACGCGCGCCTGATCGATCTTTTCGCCGGTACGGTCGGCCGGCCGGTATCGAACTCGCTCGCCTACGAAATCTACAAGCTCCTGCCCAACGACACCGATTTCACCGTCTACAAGAAGCACGACCTCACCGGCTTCAACTTCGCGTTCATCGGCTCGGCCTCGCGCTATCACTCGCGCCGCGACGACCTCGCGCATCTCGACCTGAACTCGCTGCAGCATCACGGCGACAACGTCTTCGCGCTGATGTCGAAATTGATCGGCGCCGATCTCGGTTCCTTGAAGTCCGAATCCGACGCCAGCTATTTCGACCTCTTCGGCCAAACCCTTCTTGTCTGGCCGGCCGCGCTCAACCTGCCGATCGCGGCGCTCGCGTTCTTGGCGATCATCGGATTGATCGTCGCCCACCGCGACGCGTTCTCGTGGCGCGCCGCCGGTTGGTCCGTGCTCGGCTTCGCAGCCGTGCCGGCATTCCTTTTTACCGCCGGATGGCTCTTGTCGTTTCCTCTGGGCGTGTGGCCGGGCGTGCATCCGCTCGATCATCCTGAGCCATGGCCAGCGCGCATCGCGCTCGCGGCTGCGGCAATCCTGATCGCGCTCGTCGTCGCGACGCTCATCGGCCGGCGCAGCGACATGCGCGCGGGCCTGCTCGTCAATTGGCTCGTGCTCGGCGCGGCTGCCGTCGCCTGCGCGGCGTTCTTGTCGGGTGCATCCTACGCGCTTGTTTGGCCGGTGCTCGCCGTGGCGGTCGTTGGTTGGATCGAAATGCTCGGCGGCGGAAAATCTGCGCTGACCGTGACCGCCGCCGTCGGCTTCGTCGCGGCCGCCTTCTTCTGGCTTGCGCACATGCTGGCGCTCGAAGCCGTGCTCGGCTTCAACATGAGCCACATCAAGTTGCTGGCGCTTGCGCCCTTCGCTCTTGCGCTCGCCCCCGTCTTCGCGCCGTCGCAGCGTGCGTGGCCTGCGATGATCGCGTGTGGCCTCGTCATCGGCGTCGCATCGTTCGTCGCCGCGCGAGTGCCGGCGTTCACGCCCGACCATCCGCGTGCCTTGAACCTCGTCTACTACGACGACCGCGCCGCGAGGGGCCCGCGCTGGCTGGTTCCGGACGCGCCCCCGGATGAAGCTTTCCTAAAGGCGACCGGCTTTCCGGCGCAAGATGAGGACTATCTGCAAGCGGGCCTCTTCAAAGCGAAAGGCCGTTTCAAGCCGGCGGCCGACCTGAAATTGCCCACGCCGACCATGACCGTGCGCGACGTCGCCGCGCGCGACGGCTTGAGCGTGCTGACCGGCACACTGCGCGCCGGCCGCGGCGGCTTCGCGATCGGCATCGGCGTCGCGCCCGGTTCGGGCCTTCGCTCGCTTCGGCTTGAAGGCCAAGACGTGCTGGACGCGCAACGTCTCGCCGGCAAGGACCCGGTGATCGCGCGCGTCTTCGGCTTGGGCATGCGCGACGTCGTATTCGAAATCACTTTCGATCCGAGGGCGCCCGCGAAGGTCGTGCTCCTCGAACGCTCGCCGCTTCCCGACGCCCAAGAAGCCCGCGCATTGACCGCCGCGCGCCCGAACGACGCCGTGCCCGTTCACAGCGGTGACGGCGCATTGATCGCATTGCCGGTTGATTTGGCGACGCTGAAGCCCGGCCCTTAAGCAGTCTTCGCCGTCTCGTCGCTTGGCGCCTTCACTTCGTGGCGCAGCAGAAGCGGCATCTGCGCGGCGAAGAACACGAACGTCAGCGGAATGAAACCCCACACTTTGAGCATCAGCCACGTGTCGGTCGAGAAATTGCGCCACACGAGTTCGTTCAACCCGGCCATGCACAGGAAGAAGAGTGCGATCCGCCACGTGAACTTGCGCCAGCCTTCGTCCGTCAGGTGCATGGCGATGTCCATGACGTCCCTGATGACGAGCCGCCCGAACGCCAAGCCGCCCAACAGAATGCCCGACACGGTCAGGTAGTAGATCGTGGGCTTGAGCTTGATGAACGTGTCGTCCTTGAGCCAAAGCGTCAGCCCGCCGAAGATCATGACGACGACGGCGCTGAAGATCATCAGCGGTGAAATCTTGCGCACGACCGCATACGAAATCCCGGCCGCGATCAGCGTCGCGGCCATGAACACACCCGTCGCCGGAAAGATTCCGAAGGCGTAATAGCTGCCGAAGAAGACGACGAGGGGCCCGAGATCGAGCGCGAGTTTTAGGAGCGGGTGCATGATGCAACCCAAGATAACCGCGATAGGCTGAACGATTCTAGAACCGGCGCGGGTAATCCGTCACGTTTTCGCGAGGTGATGCGCGAGAATCACGCCAACATGAACGCCAATTTACCTCGCCTGTGACAATCGCTAGGTGGCGTCTACAGCGCTGAATCTTGGCGACTTTCGAACATGTGGCGGGCCGGGTTCATGTCACGCGGCAACGCCGACGAGCGCGCGCGCAAAGCTCTCTGCGTCAAAGGGCTGCAGATCGTCCGCACCTTCCCCGATGCCGACATAGTGAACGGGCAGGTCGAACTTCTCGGCGATCGAAACCAGTATCCCGCCGCGTGCCGTGCCGTCGAGCTTCGTCATCACGAGCCCGGTGATTCGCGCCGTATCGCGGAACACTTCGGCTTGCGCCACCGCGTTCTGACCCGTGGTTGCATCGAGAACGAGGATCGCGCTGTGCGGCGCATCGGGGTCGAGCTTCTTCAGCACGCGGACCATCTTCTCGAGTTCCGCCATCAACCCGGCCTTGTTCTGCAGGCGTCCCGCCGTATCGATCAAGAGAACGTCGAACCCCTCGTTGCGCGCACGCTCGAACGCCTCGAACACAAGCCCCGCCGCGTCCGCGCCGATTTCCTTCGCGACGACGGGCGCGCCGGTACGCTCGCCCCAGATTTTCAACTGCTCGACCGCGGCCGCGCGAAACGTGTCGCCGGCCGCCAACATCACCTTCAATCCTTCGCCGCGATATTTCTGCGCCAGCTTGCCGATCGTCGTCGTCTTGCCCGAACCGTTGACGCCCGCGACAAGAATGACGTGCGGCTTCAACTCGGTCCGAATGGTCAGCGGCTTCGAAACGCGGCGCAGGATTTTCGCAATCTCTTCCGCGAGAACGCCTCGCACCTCGTCTTCGGCGACATCCGCGTTGAAGCGCGTGCGCTTGATCTCGGCCACGACGTCGGCGGCAACTTTCGCGCCCATGTCGGCACCGATCAGCAACTCCTCAAGCTCGTCGAGCGCCGCCTGATCGAGCCGCTTGCGCGTGAAGACGCGCGTGATGCCTTGGGTGAGCGTCTGCGAACTGCGGGTGAGCCCCGCCTTGAGCCGCGCGAACAGCCCGGGCTTCTTGCCGTCCGTCTCGGCCATCAGGCCGCCTCGGCGTAGGCAAAGCGCGCATCCGCATGCGTCACGCGTGCGCGCAGCAGCGCCCCGCTCGCATGCGCCGTCGAAAGCTTGACCGGCGCATAGGTCGGGCTGCGCGCAATCAAATCCTGCTCGACCAACAACTCGACCTCGCAGCCCTCAAGCGACGCAAGGTGGCGCGCTAGCGCCTCCGCCCCCGCCGCACGCAGAGCCGCCGCGCGCGCCTTGATCACGTTTCCCGGCGACTGCGGCATGCGCGCCGCCGGCGTGCGCTCGCGCGCCGAGAACGGGAAGACATGCAGATAGGTCAGCCCGCAGTCGCGCACGTGATCGAGCGTCGCTTCGAACATTTCGTCGGTTTCGGTCGGGAACCCGGCGATTAGATCGGCACCGAACACGATCTCCGGGCGGCGCGCGCGCAAGGCGTCGCAAAATGCCACCGCCTGCGCCGTCGTGTGCCGACGCTTCATGCGCTTCAAGATCATGTCGTGCCCGGCCTGCAGCGACAGATGCAGATGCGGCATCAACCGCCCTTCGCTCGCGGCCAAATCGATCAGCCGCTCGTCGCATTCCGCGACATCAAGCGAAGAGAGCCGAAGGCGGGTCAAGTCCGGCACCAAGGTCAAAATCTGTTCGACCAAGCGCCCGAGCTTCGGCGCGCCCGGCAAATCCGCGCCGTAAGCGGTGATGTCGACGCCCGTCAGCACGACCTCGCGCACGCCCTGCGCGACCAGCACGCGAATCTGCTCGACGACCGCGCCCGCCGGCACGCTGCGTGAAGGGCCGCGGCCATAAGGAATGATGCAAAACGTGCAGCGGTGATCGCAGCCGTTCTGCACCTGCACGAACGCCCGCGCCCGCCCGTCGAACCCGGCGATCAAATGCGACGCGGTCTCGCGAACCGACATGATGTCGTTGACGCGCACGCGCTCGCGCGGCGCGTCGAACGCGTAAGCGCGCGCCTCAAGCTTGTCGGCGTTGCCCAGAACTTGATCGACCTCGGGCATCCGCGCGAATGTCTCGGCCTCGGTCTGCGCCGCGCAGCCCGTCACGATCACGAGCGCGCCGGGATTTTCCTTGCGCGCGCGCCGGATCGATTGTCGCGCCTGACGCACGGCCTCGCTCGTCACCGCGCAGGTGTTCACGATGACGGCGTTCGTCAGCCCCGCCTCGCGCGCCTTGGCGCGGATAACCTCGGACTCATAAGCGTTAAGCCGGCAGCCCAGCGTGATGACCTCGACGCTCATGAGACATTGCCCGCGAAATACCGATCACTCAACTCGCCCGTAAAGTTCAGCTCCGTCGGCCCGGTCATCAGCACGTGGTTGTCGTCGCGCCACTCGATATCGAGCGCCCCGCCGTCGAGCACGATGCGCACCTGGCGATCCGTCAGCCGCTTGCGCGCCGCCGCAACCGCCGTGGCGCAGGCCGCGGTCCCGCACGCGAGAGTGAGGCCCACGCCGCGCTCCCATACCCGCACCCGCACTTCGCCTTTGCTCTTGACCTGCGCCAAGCTGATGTTCGCGCGCTGCGGAAACAGCGGATGATGCTCGATCATCGGCCCGATCTTCTTCAGATCGTGCGCCTCCGCGTTCTCGACGAAGAAGATGCAATGCGGATTGCCCATGTTGACGGCCGACGGCCCGAACAGAACCGGCGCATCGATCGGCCCGACCTTGATGTCGAGCACGCGCGTGTCCATCCGCTCGGCAAGCGGAATGTCCTGCCAATCGAGCTTGGGCTCGCCCATGTCGACGCTCACGCGCCCGTCGCTCGCACGCGTGCACGCGATCAATCCACCGGCGGTTGCCAGCGTCACCGATGCCTTCTTCGTCTCTTTGAGCAGCAGGTCGGCGACGCAACGTGCACCGTTCCCGCACGCCTCCGCCACACTGCCGTCCGGATTCCAGATGCGCATCGTCGCGTCGCCGGCGCCGTTCGCCGGTTCGATTGAGAGCAGTTGATCGAACCCGACCCCGCGATGCCGGTCGCCGATCCGCCGCGCGGCTTCTGGCCCGAACGCAACCTTGCGCGCGCGCGCGTCAACCACGACGAAGTCGTTGCCCAACCCGTTCATCTTAAAGAAGGCCACACTCATGGAGGCGGTATATAGGCTTTGAAGGCCCGCCCTGGCGAGTCTGCGGCGCGTGCGTGCGTCACCAAAGCTTGACTGCCCCGTCATGAGAGTCGGGGTGAGTTTCGCCGCAAGCCGTGTTAGGGAAATCCGACGGGACTAAAGTCTTGGTACCGAGGTGCTTGATGCGTTTGGTGGCTGCGTTCGCGGGGGCCGTTCTAACGTCCGTTCTCTGCGTCGCCGCGTTCGCCGATGTCGCGTCCGACGACCCGTTTCTGTGGCTTGAGGACATTGACGGCGCACGAGCGCTCGAATGGGTGCGCAGCCAAAACGGCTACACATTGAAGGCCCTCAAATCCGATCCGCATTACGAGGAAACCTTCACCACCGCGCAAGCGATCCTGACGGCCAGGGATCGCATTCCCTACGGCAATCTCGCCGGCGGACAAATTTACAATTTCTGGCAGGACGGCACGCACGAACGCGGCCTGTGGCGCCGAACCTCGCTCGCCGAATACCAAAAGCCCGAGCCGCGATGGGAAACGTTGCTCGACCTCGACGCGTTGAGCAGGGCCCAGAACGAGAATTGGGTCTGGAAGGGCGCGCAATGCCTGCCCCCGGCCCTTGCCCGTTGTCTCGTCATGCTGTCGCGCGGCGGCGGCGACGCGATCGTCGTTCGCGAATTCGACGTCCCGACGAAGTCTTTCGTCAAGGACGGCTTCGACGTGCCCGAGGGAAAGACGGACGTCGCCTGGGTCGATCTGAACACGATCATGATCGGCACGAATTGGGGCAAGGGCACGCTGACCAGATCGGGCTATCCGCGCATCGTGAAGGCTCTTGCGCGCGGCCAAGCGCTACGCGACGCGCAAACCGTGTTCGAAGGCCGGGAGAGTGATGTTGCCTCGACGGCTTCCGTCGATTTCGAACCCGACGGCAAGGCCGAACGCTTCATCAGCCGCGGCGTGGATTTCTTCTCGACCGAGTTCTTCTACGTCGACGCGAACTGGCGCGCCATTCGCGTGCCCGTGCCCCCGTTCGCCGAGTTCAAGGGCATGCACAAACGCCAGCTTCTCTTTCTCCTCATGAACAATTGGCGCACGGGCGGCCAAACCTACCTGCAAGGTTCGCTGATAGCGTTCTCGCTCGACGCCTATGTGGCGAGCGGCGGCGCGCTTCCGCAGGTCAGAGTGCTGTTCACGCCCGACGAGAAAACCGCGGTCGACGCCGTGTCGACCAGTCGCGACGCAGTCTACGTCAAGTATCTCGAGAACGTGAAAGGGCGCGTTCGCGCGCTGACCTTCGACGGCGCCAATTGGCTGCCGCGCCGCGTCGTGTTGCCCGACGACGGATCGATCGAGGTCGCCGCGTCGAGCGACTTCGACGGCGAGGTCATGTTCAAATACGCAAGCTTCCTGACGCCCGATACGCTCTATCTGATGCCCGAGCGCGGCGAACCTCAGGTGATCAAGCAACTGCCGCCGCGCTTCGACGCCGACGACTTCAAGGTCGAACAGCACGAAGCCGTGTCCGCCGACGGAGCGAAAATTCCCTATTTCATCGTGCGCAAGGAAGGCGCCTCGACCACGGGCGAAACGCCGACCTTGCTCTACGCCTATGGCGGCTTCCAGATTTCGACGACGCCGTGGTATTGGTCGACGGGCGGTAAACTCTGGCTTGAGCAAGGCGGCGCCTACGCCATCGCCAACGTCCGCGGTGGCGGCGAGTTCGGCCCGCGCTGGCACGATGCCGCGAAAGCCGAATACCACCAGCGCAATTTCGACGATCTGGCCGCCGTCGCGCGCAACATGGTCGCGCGCGGCTTCACGTCGTCCCGCCGCCTCGGCGTCCTCGGCGGCTCGCAGGGCGGCCTCTTGGTCGCCGGCGCCTTCGTGCAGAATCCGGATCTCTTCGCCGCCGTCTCGTGCCAAGTGCCGCTGACCGACATGCTGCGCTACACGCAGATGTCGGCGGGCGCGAGCTGGATCGCCGAATACGGCGACCCCGCCGACCCGAGGCTGCGCCCGATCATCGCGCGCTGGTCGCCCTACCAGAACCTGAGGCAAGGCGTGAAGTACCCGCGCGTCTTCTTCATGTCGGCGTCCAAGGACGACCGCGTCCATCCCGGCCACGGCCGCAAGATGGCCGCCCGCATGCAGTCCTTCGGACAGCCCGTCTACTACTACGAACCCATCGACGGCGGCCACGAGACGGCAAACACCCTGCGCGAACGCGCCGAACAAATCGCGCTGGTCTACGTCTACATGCGCCAGCAGCTGATGGATTGAGTCACTGCTCGATCACGCGCTCGCCGGCATCCCATCGTTGTTCAATGCTCGGCCACACGGTCTCAAGCCAAGCAATGAGATTTGCTATTGAGCAATTGCCGACACCTAGTCGAATGACGCCGCCGTCTCCAGCATTGCTCACCAGCGCGACGAAGTCAGTGTCACGTGTTAAGACCGCGGCCGCGCGATCTTGCGCGGCAATCCAGACGCGAGCATCCGTGGCGCCTTGAAGACCGAGGTCGATGACGTGCTCAGCGGTACATCCGCGCGCGACCAGCCACGGGACGAGCCGACGCGGCAGGTTTTCGTCGATGATCAGTCTCATTCAGCAGCGACGGGCGTTTTCTCAACCGTCTCTGCCGCAAAGGAGAGGCAGGCACGAATATCGTCCGCTGTGAGTTGCGGGTAGTCGGCCAGGATGTCCGCCTCGCTCATTCCCGCCGCAAGCCAGCCCAAGACATGGGCCACGCGAATACGCGTACCCTCGATTCTGGGGTGCCCAGAACAGGTATCGGGGTCGGCGACAATGCGATCAGCGAGTCTCATGCCCCTAGACTACCATTGGTGCGGTACCAGTTGGTACTGTACTCCATTGACTTAACCAAGCCGGCTCCATAGGTTCCGCGCCACTTTCCAGGATCGACTAGTGCCGATCCGCCTTGGGGCCTCCCCTGAGGTCAACGTCCGCCAGCGCGTTGCGCCCGCGGGCGCGTTCGGCATTTGGCGAAACGCTTAAGGACCAACAGACGCAATGTTCGACGCATTGACCAATCGCTTGTCGTCGGTGTTCGACGGCCTCACGGGGCGCGGCGCGCTGACCGAGGCCGACGTCGACGCGGCATTGCGCGAAGTGCGTCTGGC
>JBGOVA010000138.1:0-12261 GCA_041477875.1 Micropepsaceae bacterium
AAGGGCGTGGCTGAGGGCGCGATCTCGACCTCCGGCAAGGGCGAGAGCGAACTCATGGTCCAGACCGGCGACGGCGTGAAAGAGCCGCAAAACCGCCGCGCCACCGTCGATCTGAACTAACGACCTTCAACCGGCATGAGCTTGAGGGCGGAGCGAAAGCTCCGCCCTTTTTCGTTGCGAGCACGTGCTAGGGTTTTGCCGCGTCCCGCCCGAATCCCAGGACCCACCATGACCACTGCCCTTCCCCGCGCCGCAGCGCTCGTCCTCGCGTTCGCGCTCGCCGGATGCGCGACGGCAGGCCTCTCGACCCCGGTCAACCGGCCGCTCGCGATGGGCCCGGTCCAGCCGCAACCGGCCGGCCTGAACGTCGACGGCGATGTCGTGGCGCTCTCGTTCTCCGGCGGCGGCGCGCGCGCGGCCGCCTTCGCCTTCGGCGTGCTCCAAGGACTGCGCGAGATGCCGCGCGCCGGCGGCGGCGCGCTCCTCGATCATGTCGCGCTCGTCTCGGCGGTGTCGGGCGGCGCGATCACCGCCGCCTATTTCGGCCAGCACGGCAGCGCAGGGCTCAACGAATTTCGCGCCGCCTATCTCGACAAGGATTGGGCCTCGGAACTTCACACCAGCCTGGCGTCGCCCGTGAACTGGGTGCGCGCCTATGACGGCGCCTTGAACGAGCGCGATCGCCTGGCCGATTGGCTCGACGCGGAAGTTTTCCAAAACGCCGTCCTCGCCGATCTGTGGCGCCCCGGCCGCCCGCGCATTTGGATCAACGCGACGGATCTCTACAGCGGCGTGCCCTTCGCCTTCGCGCCCGCCTATTTCGACGCGCTGTGCAGCGACCTCGCGCATGTCAGAATCGCCGACGCGGTCGCAGCCTCGATGTCGGTCCCCGTCGTCTTCAGGCCGGTCGTCGTCGCATCTTACGCGCCGCAATGCAAAGCGCCGCTTCCCGCCTGGGTGCCAAAGGCATTGGCCGACAAACGGGCCTCCGAACTGATGCGCTCGACCGCGCGCGCCTTTGAAGACTATCGCGACCCAAACCGCGTGCGCTTCCTGCACCTCGTCGACGGCGGGGTCGCCGACAATTTCGGCCTCTCGAACCTCATCATGATGCGACGCGCGGCGACGACGCCGTTCGCCCCCTTCACGGCGCGCGATGCCGTGCGCGTGCGGCGCATGACGTTTCTCGTCGTCAACGCCGAACAGACCCGCTCCGAAGACTGGTCGCTGACGCAAGAAGGGCCGAGCGGCCCCGAAACGCTCTCCGCCGCCATGGACGGCGCGATCAACGTCAACAAGCGCCGCGCCTACGACGCCTTTCGCGACACGATCGCGGCCTGGGAGCGCGACGTGCGCAACTATCGTTGCGCCCTGCCGAAGGAACAGGCGGCACGCCTGGCCGAAGGCATCAAGAACTGGGACTGCCGCAACGTCCATTTCACGGTCGACATGATCTCCTTCGCCGACCTCGACGCCGCGCGAGGCGCGCGCCTCGCCGCCGTCCCCACCCGCGTCAGCCTGCCCGCCGATACCGTCGACGCTCTGATCGAAGGCGGCCGAGAAGCCGTCAAAACCAACCCCGCCGCGCGCGCTTTGAGCCGCTGAGCTTCACCAGCTCGCATCGCCTCTGCTAGCTTCGCCGCCCACCGAAGGAGCACATGATGTCCCCCTCCCTGCGCGAACGCCGCGAAGCGGTCGTGCGCGAGCACATGGAATCCGAGAACCGCCACGACTTCGACGCGACGATTGGCACCTTCAAGCGCCCGCACTATGAACTGGTGCCGACCGGCACGGTGTTCGACGGCGAGACCGAGGTGCGCAACTACTTCAAGTCCTCGCGCGCGGCCTTCCCCGATCAACGCAACGAACTCACGCGCCTGCACCACACCGACGACGCGGTGATCGTGGAGTTCGATCTTCTGGGCACGCATCTGGGCGGAATGCGCGGCGTCAAGCCCACCGGCAAAACCTTCCGCTGCCCGATGACGGCATTCTTCGTCTTCGACGGCGACAAGATCGTCTGCGAGCGCGTGTACTGGGACCAGCTCACGAGCATGAAGCAGCTCGGCCTAGCGTAACTAGCGCCCACCCTCATCGCTGCGGCGACATCGGCGCGGCGGAAGACCAACGGGTGACTTCATCTGTTTTGATGTAGGGACGATAACTCGGTTCCCCTTTTTGGATAGGTGATCTTCGGTCACTGCGCTCTATTAGCGGGCGATAAGCGCTCCGCGTGCAAAACAAGCACGCACGCATGTAAAACTCCGGGCGCGCCCTTCTCTGCAAGTTTGTGCCCCGATAGCATGACGCAAATGTCCGCCATGGCTATCGGGGGGAATTCGTGGGGCGGAATCAAAAATATTTTGTCATCGCAGTCATTGCTCTGTTCGCATCCGGGGCAGCCGAAGTCGCGAAAAGCGCAGACGAAGTCGCCGCGAATTTTGAGGCGGAGCGGGCGCTCCGCCGCGCCATCGCCGATCTCGCAGCGCTCAAATCGATTCCGGAGGTTCACGCGTTGGTCGCCAAGAACGCCGCTGTCAGCAATCAAGTCGATACGATACAGCGATCCCTCGCCAGCGCCGGCCGCGAAGTCTATTGGCAGATGAGATATGCGACCGTCGGCAACGCGCGAGACACGGCATTTCACGCGATCTCTCTGACGCGCGAACTCGCCAAGCTCGCCTCCCTCGAAACCGTGAAGCCGGACCTCGATGCGCTGGTGAGAAGCTCGCCCGTCTACCAGCAGCAGAAAGATCAATGGCAGCAACTGTACAATGACAGCCAACGCGAAATCGATCGCAACGTGGCTCGCTATCTCAACAAACTCACGGATCTGAAAAAATTCTGCCAGAAGTTTTGCAACGTGGCGTTCGACGACCTGCGACAACAGAATGGGCAGACGGATCTCGGCCGCCAAGTGGTCGATCTCATACACAAACACGTCACGTCCAAGGCCATCCTGAGCAGAGATGAAGTTCTGAGCGACTTTCGATCAGTGCTTCAAACTACGCAGTGAATTCAAGTCCACGCAGACACGTTGGGGGAATCATGCCGAACCGGACCTATACTAGCCGACTGCCGATCGCGATTTGCGTCTGCTTCGCGCTGGCGCTTGGCGGTTGCCAAAACATGCGCCAAGAGGGATGTCTTGTCGGTGGCGCGATTGGCGCCGGCGCGGCAACGGCAGCCGGGGGCAACGATACGCGGAACGCGTTAGTGGGCTTCATCGTCGGCTGCATGATCGGTACGAATTACGCCCAATGGGTCGAGAACGAAAAAAGGAAATACGCCTCCGCCCAGGCTTTCTACGATGCGGAGATCCAAGCTACATCGCAGTACAACGAGCAACTCGAGCGCTACAACGCCGCCATGCAGACCGAAATCGCGCAGCTCGATCAAAGCTCCGCTGAACTCGAGGCACAGTACCATTCGGGCCAGGCAAAACGGCGTGATCTGGAAAAGCAGCGCAAGGTGTTGAGCGAACGCAAGGCGCAGGTGGACAGCGCTCTCTCCGCCGCCGAAGAGCGTCTGAAACAAAAAGAGGCCGTCCTGGCCGATATGAAGAAATACGGCGCCGATCAGGGGGCCGCGGCCCTCAGCGCCGAGATTGCGAAGTTGACCGACTCGATCGTCAAACTGCGCGGTCAATCGACGGCCATCGGCCAAATCAACAACCGACTGAGACTATGACTCGACGCTCAGGGGAGAAGCGTTCCATGACAATTCATCGCTGGATTGCCGGACTATTGATTGCCGCGCTGTCGCCGCTCGTCGCGAGTTGCTCGACCGACTGCTCTTCTTATGATCCCGCCAAGGATCAGAGTTTGTTCAAGGCAAGCGGCGGGCTGGCAAGCAAGTGCTATCAACAAAACCTGGCCGATCAGAGGCAGCGGCTGGACGCCGAGCGACGTGCGGCCGCCGACCTTTCACGGCAAACGGCCGAACTCGAAGCTCAACGCGAGGCGGCGCGTACCCGCAATAGCGCGCTCGCGCAACGCACGACCGAGGCGCGCGACAGCGTTCGCGCCCTCGAAGGCGACGTTGGGGCGTTGAAGAATGACGTCAACCCGGCCGCACGGATGGCCGAGATCGACAAGAAGATGAAGGCCGTGGAGCGCGAAATCGCCGAACTCGAAAAGGCCGACACCAAATCGGAAGTCGACAAGGCCAATTTCGAACGCCAGCTAAAGGCCCTTAGGGAAGAATACAACCACTTGCTCAAGGTATATCAGGCCTTCAGCAAATGACCCTCCGCCCCTTTTCATTCATCGTGTCGGCGCTCGGGGCGTTCGCAGCGTCGGCCATGACGCTCGCGGCTCCGGCCTCGGTCGACGAGGCGCTCCGCGTGCTGCAGGACAACAGCATCTACACGGCGCCGCCCGAGCGCATAGATGAACTCAAGCGCGCGGCGATCGACTCGATCGTGAAGAAGGTCGACCCTCACGCGGAATACCTTTCGCCCGGCGGCGTCAATTCGTTCGAAAATGTGCCTAGAATCGCAAGCGCGCTCGGCTTCGAGTTGATCGAAACCGATGGGCAAAGATATCTCGTCCCGTTCGCGGCGGGGGCGCTCGCCGATGCTGGCTTCCTCGACGTCGTTCGATTGGTCGCGATCGACGGGAAGCCCGTCGCCGCTATGACGACCGAGGCGCTCCTCAAGGATTTGCGCGCACGGCCGAATGTGCGCCTTGACATTCAAGGTTTGAAGGCGGGGTCGCCGGTGCAATCGGTCGCCATCGCCTCAAGGCCGCTGCGTGTCGAGTCGGTGGAGCAGCTGAAAGTGGATGGTGTGACCGTCATCCGCATTCGCGAGTTCCGTGCGCTGGAGACCCGTACCGCCCTCATACGCGCCCTGCAATCCATCCCTAAGCGCCAGACGGTCGCCGTCATCGATCTCAGGTTCAATCGCGGTGGCGACGTGGTCTCGGCGATAGAGGCTGCTTCGCTTTTTGCCCCCGACGGGCGCCGCCTCGCGGCGTTGGAAGACAAGAAGGGCGCCCGCCGCGAGTTCTTCGCCGTCGCCGACGCGATTAAGTTCAAGCAGGAAGTGGCGCTGGTGATCAGCCACAATACGGCGAGCGCCGCGGAAACGTTTTTGCGCGCCCTTATGCGCTACAGAAAAACCCGCGTTGCCGGCGAACGTTCATACGGAAAGTGCACATCCCAATCGCAGTTCCGATTGTCCGACGGCGCGTTCCTGGTTGTGTCCGCGTATCGCGTCCTCGACGCCGACCTGAAGGCATGCGGCGGCGTCGGCGTTATGCCCACAGTCTCGCTTCGCGGTCTCGAACTCATGGACATAGGGGTCGCGCTCGCACGGCTGCAAGTTCGCGCCGCACCCAACCAATGACACGACACCGTAGCGGTGGTTCATAGGGAGTTCGCATGCATGGAACACGCGGCCCAGCGAAGCGGTTTCGATTTCATTGCGGCGCCATTGGTATTTGCGGCTGTCGTCATCTTGTCGCTGCTGGTGTGGCAGTCCGAATTGGCGATCCCCACCGATCTTATGACGTTCGTGTTCATCGCCATTGTTGTCTTCGGCCTTCTGAGTAATTTTCTGATTTGGGCGCACTTCACCATCGCGGAGAACAGTCCCCTTCTCTCGCCGATTCTGGTGCTCTTCTATCTCTCGCCGATCGTCGCGTACGTTTTCGCCTCTTCCTGGACGCCGCTCGTCACCAACAATGAGAACAATCGGTTGTTCGCGATCCTGGTGAGCTCGTTGTTCGCTTACTTCTCGACCTACTCGATCCTCTTTCTCGGCATCGAGGCCTTTTTCAAAGGGTTCAACATCAATATCAACGAGAGTCCGTTGCGATTCATTTTTCCGGGCTTCGGCATCGAGATCGACGATGAAACAAAAGGGCGCAGCTGGCTCATCATTCCGGCGGCGATTTCACTGATCTTCTCGCTCGCTCTCGCTTACTATCTCGTCGACGTCGAATTTCCTTACAGTCTGTTCGCCCCCATCACCGGATTCGAAACCGACAATCAGCCCAAAGATGTTCTCTATTTCATTTTCGATGAGACGTGCCGCGCGGTACCGATAGGGGACATTTGCGAAATCTGGAGCATTCGCGGAAGTCCCTTGGAAGTGAACCCCGACAACGCGCTGTTCAGAATTGTACGCACGTTGACAAATGTCACCTTGGGCATCTCCATCACGTTGCTGATCGTTTATATCCAGGGTGCAAGCTCGAAGGAGCGGAAATAGGGGCGCGGCCCTACGGCCGCCTTCCTCGTCGGCCTCGGCGGCTGGAGCGTCAAAGCCGTCCGCACCGGCGTGCGGCCCGACGGGCGCATCCTGTCGCCGAACATGCCGTGGCGGAATTTCGCGAGCCTCACCGACGACGACGCCTACGCGATTGCGGCCTACCTCAAAACATTGAAGCCGGTCCACCGCGAGCCGCCGCCGCGGACAGGGGCGAGCCAAACACCGCCCGCGCCCTATCTGGCGGTGACGATGCCCCAACCTTAGGCGGCCGACGCCTCACCGTCACCCTAGCGACAACGCGCGCGATCGAGGGAAAGGGTTGTGTTTGCCGTCGGATGATGCTCGATCGGTCGTACAGACCGCCGCACGTCACCAACCGCGCATCGCCACATGCCCCTTCCGTTTTCTCTTCCCGAACTCGACCTCCTCGCCCCGCTCGATCGCCACCGCGCGCGCGTAAAGCCCGAATGGATCGACGCCAACGGCCACATGAATGTCGGCTACTACGTCGTCGCCTTCGATCAGGCGTCCGACACGCTGTGCGAACAGCTCGGCGTCTCGTGGGACTACACGCGCCGCGAACTCGGCATGATCTTCGTGCTCGAGGCGCATGTGACGTACGACCGCGAACTGATGCCCGATGCGCCCTTCCGCGTGACGACGCAACTCCTCGACCACGACGAAAAGCGTATCCACATCTTCCACGCCATGTATCACGCCGAGGAAGGCTACCTCGCCGCGACGAACGAACTCGCGATCCTGCATGTCGATTTCAAGACGCGCCGCGCTGCACCCTGGCCCGACGAGACGCAGAGCCGTCTCGCTGCCATGGCCGAAGCGCATGGCATGCTGCCCTGGCCGGACAAGGCAGGCCGCATGATCGGATTGAAGAAGAAGCGCTGACCAGCCCTAACTCGGTGGAGCTACGCTGGCCATGAGATTCGCTCCGCACATGTAAGAGTGGCTCGCGCCCTATTGCCGTCGCCTCTTGATCGGCGCGTACACGCTCAAGAGGAGCCAGCTTGGTAGGGCGCGGCACAGCGTTGCGTTGCCCTCGATGCGAATTCTTTTCGCCGCGATTTCCGCACCGATGGGCCGGATGCCGCGCCAGACCTCGGCCAACACCCGCACACTGGTGCGCACGATCACGTCGGAATCGAAGCCGGGAAGCTTCAAACACACGTCGACTTTGCCCGCCTTGTGAACGAGCCAAAAATTTCGCTGGTTCGTCGGAGCGTCGGTGAAGGCGATCTCTATGACGGTCCTGCCGGGCGGCATCGCCGCGATGTCGAGGCGCCGGTGAATGTTCCAGACCAGCCATCCGGGGTCGAGGTCTTCAGGCTGGATGTCGCGCGCCCAGCGCTGTCCCCACGCGCCGATCGTGGAGAGAACCGGCGCCAACTCGACGCCCGCTTCCGTCAGGACGTAATCGTAAGCATCGTCCGTGCCCGGCCGCCGCCGCCGTTCGACGATCCCAGCATGCCCAAGCCCCTCAAGCCGTTGTTTGAGCAGTGTTGCCGATATGCGAGGCACGCCGCGGCGAATGTCGCTGAAGCGCGTGCTCCCGGCCGAAAGTTCTCGGATGATGAGCAACATCCATCTCTGCGTCAGCACTTCCGACGCAAGCGCAACCGGACAAAATTGACCGAAACTTTGTTCCATATTACGGACCCTACACCGCAGCGCCTGCGCAGTCTGGTCCAGAAAATTGACTAGATCGCGACGCGTGCCGGCGCCCATGATGTCGGCCATGCCAAGCCGAGCCCTCAGTCATGTTTCGCGCCGCAAGGTCTTGGCCGGTGCAGCGCTCGCCGTTGCACCAAGTTCAGTGAAGGCCGTGGCGGCGGTAGGGACGAACGTGATGCAAAGGAACGGCTTCGACCGCGAGCGCTTCGTCGCGGACTGCGTGATCGCCGCGCGCGACGGTGCGCAAGCGGCCGTGAGAGAGGTGCTGGCACGCGCCGTCGCGGACTCGAGGGGCGTGCTTTCGGCGATGGGAGAGCCTCGAGAAGCGGGGCTGGACGTCCTCCATCGCTCGGCGACGCTCACGATCTTCGCCGCGAAATGGACGCCGCAGATGAATCTGCTCGCGCACGATCACCGGATGTGGGCGCTCATCGGTATTTACACCGGTCGCGAGGACAACATTCTCTGGCGCAGAACGCAGGGCGGCATTGAAGCCCCCATCGAAGCCCACGACGCGCGCGTGCTGTTCGCGGGTGATGTCGCGGTCTTGCCATCCGACGCAATTCACTCCGTCACCAACCCCCTCCAGCGCTTCACCGGCGGGCTCCACATCTATGGCGGGGATTTCTTCGCCACGACGCGCAGTCAATGGAACGCCGAAACGCTCAAGGAGGAGCGCTCCGACGGCGGCGCGATCCGGGCCATGTTCGAGCGCGAGAACGAGCGCTTCAGGCGCTAAGCCCGCGCGTCGTTCGACTTCCGGCAGTACGCCTCAGGCGCGACGCACCGACGGCGCAGGCTCTGCGGCCGCGCCCGCCCGTCTCGCGCGCGCGGCGATTTGCGCGGCGATCGCATCGCTCGGCGCCGGGGCGACTTTCAGCGTCGTCGTCTTGAGGAACCCGGCCAATTCCGCCGCGCTCATCGCCTTGGCGTAGTAATAGCCCTGCGCCGACGAGCAGCCGATGTCCTTGAGGAACTCCGCGTCGGCCGCGGTTTCCACGCCTTCGGCAACGATCGGCACGCCGAGGCTGCGCCCGAGCCCCACGATCGCGTTCACGATCTTGGCGCTCTGGTCGCGCTCCGACAGCGTGCGGATGAACGAGCGGTCGATCTTGATCTTGTCGAACGGCAGCTCGGACAAATAGCAGAGGCTCGAATAACCCGTGCCGAAATCGTCGAGCGACACGCTGATGCCGACATTTTTGAGCGAGGTGATCACGCGCTTGGCCGCGGCCAGATCGCTGACGAGCGCGCTCTCCGTGAGCTCGACCTCGAGCTGCCCGGGTGCCATGCCCATTTCGGTCAAGACGCGCAGGATCTTCTCGACCAGCCATTCGTCCTGTATCTGCTGCGGCGCGATGTTCAGCGCCAGGAACATATGCGGCGGCAGGTCGCGCGCCCCTTGGCACGCCGAGCGCAGCACGCTCATCGTCAGCGCGTTCGTGAACCCGGCTTCTTCGGCGAGCGGTATGAACGTGTCCGGCGGCACGAGCCCGCGCGTGGGGTGATGCCACCGGCACAGGATCTCGAAGCCCGATATCGCATTCTCGGCGAGATTGACGATCGGCTGGAAATACGCGGCCAACTCGCCGTTCTTCACCGCCGCGCGCAACTCTTCGCGCAACGCCTTCTTCTCGTCGACCGCCACGTCCATCGACGCGTCGAAGATGCGGCACACCCCGCGCCCCTCTTCCTTGGCGCGGCGCACCGCGATATCGGCCTTGCGCAGCAACTCCTCGTCGAGCGTTCCGTGTGCGGGCGACAGCGCGACACCCACGCTCGCACCCACTTGCAGCGACAGATCGCCGAACGAAATCGGCATCGACACGCGCTCGATGATGCGCGAGGCGAGCCGGCGCACGACGTCCTCGCTCCCGTCATAGTCGATGACCGCCACGAATTCGTCGGCGTCGTAGCGTGACAGAAGTTGGCCCTCGCGCAGCAGCTGCAACATGCGTTGCGCCACCTCTTTCAGCACCAGGTCGCCCGCGACATGACCGTGACGGTCGTTGATCGTCTTGAAGTGGTCGAGGTCGATCATGAGAACGGCAAGTTTGCCCATGACCGGCTGCGCGGCGTCGAGCGCGTCGCTCAGATACTCGCGCAAGGCCCGCCGATTCGCGACGCCGGTCAGCGCATCGTTGACCGCCAGGTCGCGGATGCGCTCTTCCGCGCTCAGGAACGCGGCTTCCGACCGCCGCAAATGCCGCGCCAGCCCGCGCCACAGCAGCACGGCGCCGGCAATCGCGGCCGCGGCGACGAGCACGAACATCAAATCCGCATGCGCTTCGACGCCGTCGAGATTCTCGCGCGCCGCCGAAATCGCGGCGCCCGCAAAGCGCGACGTACCGTTGCTGAGCACTTGCTTATGCTGCGCGTACGGCAGGCCGTCGAGCAGTCCGCGCGCCTGCGCGACCCGCCCTTGGCGCACTTCGTCGAAAGACCGCCGCTCGATCTCGACGAGCCTGTCGTTCGACACGCGCGTCTCTTCGTCGAAGCGCCGCGCCGCGTCCGACGGCGCCAGCGCACGCGCTTCCGCAATCGCATCGTCGATCACCGGGATGTTGTCTTCGTAGCGGTCGATCCAGCGCTGTTCGCCGGTCGCCGCTGCCATGTTCGCCGACATGGTCAGCCGCTCGTCGGCAAGCAGGATCTGGCCGCTCGCCTTCTGCGCCTTGAGCGCATGCTCGATCGCGACCGTCTGTTGTTCTTGAAACAAGAACCGCTCGCCGACGAACACGCAGAGAATGGCCGCCCCGCCCGCAAACGACCACAGCAGCGAGCGGCGCGCCGCGTCCGTGGCTTGCTTGACGATCGAACTGGAGAACATGGCGGCCCGCATGGTTTCGCGGTGAAAAGCGTAGTCCCCGCGCCCTAAGGCTTGGTTATGCGCCATGTTGGCCATCTAGCTCATTTGCGCGCAAAACAAGAGAAAATTGCGCGGCGCCGCGCGTTGCTCGGTTAATCAAATCCGACTGCCAGCTAGGACAGGACGGTCTCGCCATCCCGTCGCGGGCAACGGCGAACGCAAATCCAGGTCACCGCGGCGAGCGGGCGCCGGCAGGCGCGCATCTTTGCGACCGGCGTCTTCGGCCGGCATGGCGAACTCGTACTTGACCCGTTTAGGCCGCCGCGAAGTTTACAAGTCGTCAATGCGCGTGGGGGCCACGACGCGCATTGCTTAACAGGAAATTCAGCCTGTCTGGCGCATCGTGTCGCCGGGCCAATATGCCTTGTTACCAAGTGAAGCCATGACGACAACACAAGAAGATTCGGCGCAGGCGCCCGATGTCGCGGCGCTCATCGAAGAAGCCGTCCATTCGCTGTCCGACGGCTTCGCGATTTTCGATCCCGACCACCGGTTGATCTTCGCCAACGAACCCTCGCGCAGGAGCTTCGCCAACACCTATCGCGGGATGGAAAGGGGCCTGAGCTATCCCGACGCGCATTTCGATTCCGTGCACAAGGCGCTGCCGCATTTGGATGAACAGGCATGCCGGACGGTTGCCGACAAGCTGCTGGCCCGGCTGCGTTCGGGCAAACCGACAGTTCTGATCACGGACGAAGGGCGTACCGTGCAGACGGTATATCGACCGATGCACAACGGTCGCACTGTCGCCGTATCCGCCGACATCACCGCCTTGCGGCAAAAGGAAAAGGAACTCGAAGAGGCCAAGGCGAAGGCCGAAGCGGCGAACAAAGCCAAGTCCGATTTTCTCGCCAACATCAGCCACGAGATTCGCACGCCCCTGAACGGCATCCTGGGGATGGCGCAAGTCCTGGCCGCCGGTGGCCTCAGCCGCGAGCAAAAGGAACAAGTCGACGCCATTCTTGATTCCGGCAAGTCGCTGATGTCGATCGTCAACGACGTATTGGACTTGTCGAAGATCGAAGCAGGCCGCCTCGAGATCGCGCCCGTCGACCACGACCTCGGCCACCTGCTGCGCCGTCTGCAGAAGCTCTGGGGCGTGCGCGCGGAAGAGAAGGGCGTAAAACTCATCGTCGCCGCCGACGCCGCCCTGCCTCCGCAGCTGAAGCTCGATCCGGTTCGCGTGCGCCAGTGCATTTCCAATCTGATCTCGAACGCGATCAAATTCACCGACCGCGGCCTCGTCACCGTCGTCGCGTCGGTCCACGAAGCGAAGGGCAACGACGTCACCATCGCCGTGCGCGTCGAAGACAGCGGCATCGGCATGGGCGAGGAAACGCTGACAAAGCTGTTTCAGCCCTTCACCCAAGCCGACGCGTCGACCTCGCGCCGCTTCGGCGGCACGGGTTTGGGCCTGGCGATCTCGTCACAGCTCGTGACGCTGATGAACGGTCGCTTCGGCTGCGAGAGCAAGATGGGCGCCGGTTCG
>JBGOVA010000116.1:0-14959 GCA_041477875.1 Micropepsaceae bacterium
CGACGGGACGGATCTATATGGATATTCTCACGCGCGAGCGGCGCGGGGATTATCTGGGCGCCACGATCCAAGTCATCCCGCACGTCACCGATGCGATCAAGGCGTTCGTGCTGGACTCGACGGAGGACGTCGACTTCGTGCTGTGCGAAATCGGCGGCACGGTCGGCGATATCGAGGGTTTGCCGTTCTTCGAAGCGATCCGCCAGCTCGGCAACGAGTTGGGGCGCGAGCGCAGCCTGTTCGTGCATGTGACGCTCGTGCCCTATATCGCCGCGTCGGGCGAGTTGAAGACCAAGCCGACGCAGCACTCCGTGAAGGAACTGCGCTCGATCGGTATTCAGCCGGACATTGTTTTGTGCCGGTCGGACCGCGAGGTGCCGGCGGACGAGCGGCGCAAGATCGCGCTGTTCTGCAACGTGCGCCCTTCGAGCGTGATCCAGGCGCTGGACGTGTCGACGATCTACGAAGTGCCTTTGAGCTATCACGCGCAAGGGTTCGACGACGAGGTGCTGTCGATCTTCGGGATCAAGGATGCACCGGCGCCGCAACTCGCGCCGTGGCACACCGTCGTCAAGCGCGTGAAGGAACCCGAGGGCGAAGTCAAAGTCGCCATCGTCGGCAAGTACACGGGTCTGAAAGACGCCTACAAGTCGCTGAACGAAGCGCTGACGCATGGCGGCATCGCGAACAATGTCCGAGTGCGGGCGGAGTGGCTCGAGTCGGAAATCTTCGAAGAGCCCGGCCACATCCAGGCGCTGGAAGACGTGCATGCGATCCTGGTGCCGGGCGGCTTCGGCGAGCGCGGCACGAAAGGCAAGATCGAAGCGGCGAAGTTCGCGCGCACGCGCAAGGTGCCGTATTTCGGAATCTGCTTCGGGCTGCAGATGGCGGTGATCGAAGCCGCGCGCAATCTTGCGGGGCTCGAGGGCGCAAGTTCATCCGAGTTCGGGCCGGCGAAGCACACGGTCGTGGGCCTTATGACCGAGTGGATGCGCGGCAACATGCTGGAGAAGCGGCGCGCCGGCGGCGAACTCGGCGGCACGATGCGCGTGGGCAAGTATCCCGCGTTGCTCAAGCGCGGCAGCAAGGTCGCGGAGATTTACGGCGTGAACGAAATCGAGGAGCGGCATCGTCACCGCTACGAGGTCAATCTCGAGTATCGCGAGGCGCTGGAGAAAGCGGGCTTCATCTTCTCGGGGATGTCGCCCGACGGGTTGCTGCCGGAGATTTGCGAGCGGCAGGACCATCCCTGGTTCATCGGCGTTCAGTTCCATCCGGAGCTGAAATCGCGTCCGTTCGAGCCGCACCCGCTGTTTGCGAGCTTTATCGCGGCGGCCGTGACGCAGAGCCGCTTGGTTTGATCGGTGCATGTGATCCGGGTTAGGTTGGCTGATGACACCAAATTCGACCGTCAAAGTCGGCAATGTTCAGATTGCCAACGACAAGCCGCTGTCGCTGATCGCGGGGCCGTGCGCGCTTGAGAGCCGCAGCCACGCGTTCGAGATGGCGAGCGCGCTCAAGGAAATCACCGACAAGCTCGGCATCGGGCTGATCTACAAAACGAGTTTCGACAAAGCGAACCGCACGAGCGCGAATGCCGAGCGCGGTATGGGACTTGAGCTGGCGCTGCCGATCTTCGCCGACATTCGCGAGAAGTTCGGCCTGCCGGTACTGACCGACGTGCACACGGCGGAACAGTGCGCCGAGGCTGCACAAGCAGTCGACGTGCTGCAGATCCCTGCCTTTCTGTGCCGGCAAACCGATTTGCTTGTCGCCGCGGCCAAGACGGGGCGCGTGGTCAACGTGAAGAAGGGTCAATTCCTGGCGCCGTGGGACATGAAGAACGTCATCGCGAAGGTGACGAGCGCGGGCAATCCGAATGTGATGGCAACCGAGCGCGGCGTTTCTTTCGGTTACAACACGCTGGTCTCCGACATGCGCGCGTTGCCGGTGCTGAAGGAGATCGGCTGTCCGGTCGTCTTCGACGCGACGCATTCGGTGCAACAGCCCGGCGGGCAAGGCACGAAGACGGGTGGGCAGCGCGAGATGGTGCCTGTGCTCGCGCGCGCGGCTGTCGCCGTCGGCGTCGCGGCCGTCTTCATGGAGACGCACCAGGATCCGGACAAGGCGCCGTCAGACGGACCGAATATGGTCCGCCTGAAGGATATGCCGGGGCTGTTGAGCGAGTTGCTCGAGTTCGATCGGCTGGCCAAACGGAAACGCTAAGTTCCGTTGATCAAGCTCATGATCACGCCGACGAGGCCGCCTAGAAAGAGCAGCAAGACGGCGATCGACTGGATGAGAAAGCCCATAGAGCGCTGATTGGCGGCGGCGATGTAGCCTTGCATGTACATCACACGGCCGACGATCCATACGGCGCCGACCAACGACGTTATGCGCGGGTCCCAGTACGCGGACGCGATCCACAGCGTCGGCAAGAATATCGGCAGCCACTCGAGCGTGTTCATCTGTACACGGAACACGCGCTCGAAATCCGGATTGCCGGATATCGCGGGCGCGGGCAGGTTGTATTTCTGGCGTGCGCCGGCAACGCGAGTTCCCATATAGAAGTAGAGAAGCAGTGCGGCGAGCGTGACGAGAACGGGCCAAGCCGACATTTGTTTCATCCCCTCGTTTGCCGAGCGCGGCACGGCGACTCGGTGCACCCAGGCTAAGCGCTATGGCGCGAAAAAGAAGTGCCGGCCGCGTCATTCGCGCTACCGTCGCGGCTGTCGGATCGCCAGAGCTGCAACCAAGCCGAGCACTCACATATGTTTTTCGCGGCCTACTGTGCGCACATGTGTAAGTTCGCCGGCACCGCGCTGTGGATCAACGAGACGGCGCGCGCCGTGCCGGACTACGAAACAGTCGCCGACGCAACGGACTCCAACGTCCGCGCCGACGACGATGAGTTGTTCTGCGCGTCGGTCGGCTTGAAGCTGGCTCTATACTGAGCGCCGAGACCTCAGGCGCCGAAGGGGCGGGGTTAACCTCGCCCCCTTTTTGCTTGGCGCGAATTTGCGGTCTTTCGCGCGCCCATTCCATTCGCTATGAAGCGGCCGAACCGATCAGGACTGGGACCGCATGACCGCCATCATCGACATCCGCGCGCGCGAGATTCTGGACAGCCGGGGCAATCCGACCGTCGAAGTCGACGTGGACTTGGAGGACGGCAGCCATGGGCGCGCGGCCGTGCCCTCGGGCGCGTCGACCGGCGCGCACGAAGCCGTCGAGAAGCGTGACGGCGGCAAGCGCTATGGCGGCAAGGGGGTCGAGCAAGCGGTCGCGGCGGTCAACGGCGAGATCTTCGAGGCTCTATCGGGCATGGATGCCGAGGAGCAGCTGCATATCGACCGCACGCTGATCAATTTGGACGGCACGCCGAACAAGGGGCGGTTGGGCGCGAACGCGACGCTGGGCGCGTCGCTCGCCATCGCGCACGCCGCTGCGGCGGCGCGCGGGCAGAAGCTGTTCCGTTATGTCGGCGGCGCGCAGGCGCACGTGTTGCCGGTGCCGTTCATGAACATCATCAACGGCGGCGTGCACGCCGACAATCCGATCGACTTCCAAGAGTTCATGATTTTGCCTGTCGGAGCGCCGACGTTTCGCGAGGCATTGCGCATCGGCGCGGAGGTCTTTCACGCGTTGCGCAAGGCGCTGAAGGACGCGGGGCACAACACGAATGTCGGCGACGAAGGCGGCTTCGCGCCGAACTTGAAGTCGGCCGATGAAGTGCTCGCCTTCGTCATGCGTGCGATCGAGGCTGCCGGCTACAAGCCGGGCGAGCACGTGAAGCTGGCGCTCGATCCGGCATCGACCGAGTTCTTCAAGAACGGGATCTACGACCTCGAAGGCGAAGGCAAGAAGCTCGATCCCGCTGCCATGGTGAAGTTCTACGAAGATTTGTGCCGGCGCTACCCGATCGTCTCGATCGAAGATGGGATGGCCGAGGACGATTGGGACGGATGGAAGGCGCTGACCGACGCGATCGGCAAGAAAGTACAACTGGTCGGCGACGATCTGTTCGTGACGAATCCGAAGCGCCTGCGCGAAGGCATCGCGAAGGGTGTCGCGAACGCGATCCTGATCAAGGTCAATCAGATCGGCACGTTGTCGGAAACGCTCGAGGCCGTCGAGATCGCGCACAAGGCGGGGTATCGCGCCGTCATGTCCCACCGCTCTGGCGAAACGGAAGACACGACGATCGCCGATCTTGCCGTTGCGACGAATTGCGGGCGGATCAAGACGGGCTCTCTGTCGCGCTCGGATCGATTGGCGAAATACAACCAGCTCTTGCGCATCGAAGAGGCGCTGGGTCCGGCGGCGGAGTATGCGCGGCTCGATCGTTGATCATGGGTGACGTGTGATTATCGGTGACGGGCGCGCGTTGGAGGCGAGGGCGTCCGACGGCGACGCGGCGGCGCAGTTCGAGCTTGCGACCGTGCTCGATCGCGCCGGGCGCAGGGCCGAAGCAACGACGTGGCTCGAAGCCGCCGCTAAGAGCGGACACGCCGAGGCGCTCACGCTTCTTGCGGTCGCCGATCTGCAGGGGATGGAGCGGGCGCGCGATACGGACCGGGCGCTTGCGCGCCTGACGGAAGCCGTCCTGCGCGGTGGCAACGCGGCGCGGCGGTTGTTGGCTGTGTTGACCGCGAACGGGGCCGCGGGCGGCGCGCCGGACTGGCGCACGGCGGTTGAGTTGGTAATCGACGCGGGCAAGGCGGGCGACTTTCAGGCACTGCGCGAATTGGCCCTGCTTGCGGAGATGGCGGCGCCGGGGTCGCGGTTGGCCGAGGACCTGCTGCGGCACGCCGCGTTGAAGGGCGACGGTCTTGCGGCTTTTGCCGTGCTGCGCCGGCAAGCGTTGCGCGGCAGGACGCTCGCCAGCGAGCGCGCCTTTGCGCAATGGCGCGACGGCATGGCGCGGATCGGGCATCCGCTTGCGAAACTCGTCGCGCCGGTTGTTTCCCGGCCGGAGGCGGCGCCGTCGTCGCCACCGCCCGAGGTTGATTGGTTTCAAGTCACCGCGCTGCTCGTCGGGCCCCCGGGGGTGAAAACCGGCGTGCCCGATGCGGTGTCGGAGGCGCCCTTCATCCGGCGCTACGGCGGTCTTTTGACGATCGAGGAGTGCGAGTATCTGATGGGCCTGACGGCGCGGCTTCTCGTCCCGGCTGAAGTCTTCGATCGCACGAGCGGGTTGCCCAAACAGAGCCAGGTGCGCACCAACAGCGTCGCGGCGCTGTGGCCGGTGCACCAGGATCTGGTGGTCCATGCGATCAACCTGCGTCTCGCGGCGGCCGCCGGGCTGCCGGTCGCGAACGGCGAGATGACCAACGTCTTGATGTATCGACCGGGCGAGGAGTATCGGCCGCACCATGATTTCTTCTCCCTTGATGCTGCGCGCGCGGACGCGAGCGGTCAGCGGATTCGAACGCTGCTCGTCTATCTGAACTACGAGTACAGCGGCGGCGAGACTCACTTCGTGACCGCGGGCAAGAAGATCAAAGGCGGCGTGGGGGATGCCGTGCTGTTCCACAACTGCGACGCGTCGGGTGCGCCGGACAGGTCGTCCCTGCATGCGGGCCTGCCGGTGACCACGGGTCAGAAGTGGCTGCTGTCGAAGTGGTATCGCGAAAAGACGTTCGTGCACTGACGGGGCGTCAGCCAGCGCGGGTTAATATCGCTTAACTCAAATGTTCTTGACCGCGGTGAATCGGATGTGATTCGATTCCAGCCATGGCGGATGGGACATCACTCAGCGGTTCGACGCGCGGGCTTGCGTTCCCGCTCATCGTGATGTCGCTCGTTCTCTATTTCGGCTATTTCGCGATCTATGGAAATCATGGGCTGGCGAACTGGATTCGCCTGCAGCATGAAATCGACCTCAAGCAGGCTGAACTCGATCAAATCCGTACCGAGCGCACCGCGCTCGAGCACCGCGTGCGGTTGTTGCGGCCCGAGAGCGTGGATCCCGATCTGCTTGAAGAGCAGGCACGCGCGCGCCTGGGCCTCAGCGAGCCCGACGAAGTGGTGATCCTCAAGGACAAGAAATAGCGGCTGCTGCACTGCAGCACACGCGAAGCGTTCTCCAGCCTTGCGCCCCCTTCATGCGGACGCTACACGAACGCTTGAGACGCAACCTTTTCGCGCGACCGGAACTCCCATGGCCAAGGCTGACGCCGCAAGCCGCGCCGCCCCTGCATCCAAGCCCAAGATCAACAAGGACGAACTGATCCGCTATTACCGCGCGATGCTGCTGATCCGGCGTTTCGAGGAGAAGGCGGGGCAGCTCTACGGCATGGGGCTGATCGGCGGGTTCTGCCATTTGTATATCGGGCAGGAGGCGGTGGTCGTGGGCATGCAGGCCGCGATCGGCGAGGGCGATCAGGTGATCACCGCCTATCGCGACCACGGGCATATGCTTGCCTCAGGCATGGATCCGGCGGGTGTGATGGCCGAACTTACCGGACGCAGCGGCGGCTATTCCAAGGGCAAGGGCGGCTCGATGCATATGTTCAGCCGCGAGAAGAACTTCTTCGGCGGGCACGGCATCGTCGGCGCGCAGGTGCCATTGGGGACGGGCTTAGCGTTCGCGAACAAGTATCGGGGCAACGATCGGGTGTGCTTGACCTATTTCGGGGACGGGGCGGCGAACCAGGGCCAAGTCTACGAGAGCTTCAATATGGCGGAACTGTGGAAGCTGCCCGTCGTCTATGTGATCGAGAACAATCAATATGCGATGGGCACTTCGGTCCAGCGCTCGAGCGCGGAGACCCAGCTTCACAAGCGCGGCGCCTCGTTCAACATTCCGGGCGAAGAGGTGGACGGGATGGACGTGCTGGCCGTGAAGGCGGCGGGCGACAAGGCCGTCAAATGGTGCCGCGACGGCAAGGGTCCGATCATCCTGGAGATGAAGACCTATCGCTATCGCGGGCATTCGATGTCGGACCCGGCGAAATACCGCACGCGCGAGGAAGTCGATCAAGTGCGCGAGAAGCATGATCCGATCGACCACGCGCGCCAGATGCTCATCGACGCGAAGCTGGCGGGCGAGGAAGAGCTCAAGGAGATCGATAAAGAAATCCGCGCGGTGGTGAACCACGCGGCCGAACTTGCGCAAACATCGCCGGAGCCCGACCCGTCGGAGCTTTGGACCGATGTCGTTCACTGAATTCTCGGCATTGAATTCTTGGCATTGAATGCGGTGGAGTTTGAGGGAGGACGTGAGATGAGAGCTTCGACCATCGCGACGGCGTGCGCATCCTTGATGCTGGCGGCAAGTGCGGCGGGCGCGCCACCCGCATCGGTGCCGTCGACACCGGGGATACCGCCCGTCGTTGTCTCCAAGGCGCCGAACCTTGTTCCCATCGCCTCGCGCATGACGAAGGGAACGATTTCCGTGCGCAACACCGGCAGCGCCGCGGCGAGCCCGTTCAAAGTCACCGTCGAGTGCAAGAATTTGGCCGGGGGCGGCTGCGTGGAGCCGCCGCGCGGCGCCGCAGCAGCATACGAGGATCCGGCATTTCCGAACAAGCTGACCGTGATGGCGCCCGGCTTGTCGGTCGGCGCGGTGTTCAACCACAAGATCACGTTCTGGGACGGGCTCGCCTGGCCGACCGGGAACTATGAATTCACCGTTGTCGCCGATGCAGGCGGCGCCGTCGCCGAGACCAACGAAGGCGACAACATCGGCGGTACCGTCATGAACGTGCCTTAAACGAGACGACAAGCCCGGAGGATAAGAATGTCGATCGAACTGACCATGCTGGCGCTGAGTGTTGCGCTGTTGTTCGTACTGGTGCTGATCCAGGCGTCGGCCGGCGCACAGGCGCAGGGCGTGTGGGTGATGGCGGGCAATCGCGACAAGCTGGGCGAGCCGTCCGTGTGGCAGGCGCGCACGAAACGCTGCGTCGATAATCACCGCGAAGGCTTGATCATGTTCGCGCCCCTGGTGTTGATCGCCGCGGACATGGGTGTTTCAAACACACTGACGGTGTGGGGCGCGCAGTTGTTTTTCTATTCGCGCGTCGCGCACGCGGTCGTCTATCTCGCCGGGCTGCCCTATATCCGGCCGCTGTTTTGGACCATCGGATTGGTGGGCACAGTCATGGTGTTCCTGGCCTTGTTCGGCGTCAGCGTCTAAGCGGACCGGTCGATGCCCACTGAAATCTTGATGCCGGCGCTTTCGCCCACGATGGAAGAGGGCAAGCTTGCCAAATGGCACGTGAAGGAAGGCGACAAGGTTTCGTCGGGCGACATCATTGCCGAAATCGAGACCGACAAGGCGACGATGGAAGTCGAGGCTGTCGACGAAGGCGTCGTGTCGAAGCTGCTCGTGGCGGAAGGCACGGAAGGCGTGAAGGTCAACGTGCCGATCGCTCTACTGCAAGGCGCGGACGAGCCGAAGCCGAAGGCCGCGAACGGCGGCGGCACAGCAACCGCCGCACCCCAGCAGCCGCGGCCGGCTGCCGCCCCGAAGCCGCGGATACCGCTGCCGCCATCACAGCCGCAGGCCGAAATCGCGTCGGCCCTGACCGATCCTGATGTCGCGGCGGGGACGCCAATAGTCACGATGACGGTGCGCGAAGCGCTGCGCGAAGCGATGGCGGAAGAGATGCGGCGGGATCCGACCGTGTTCCTCATGGGCGAGGAGGTCGGGCAGTACCAAGGCGCCTACAAGATTTCTCAAGGCCTGTTGGACGAGTTCGGGCCCAAGCGCGTGATCGATACGCCGATCACCGAGCAGGGATTCGCCGGGCTCGGCGTGGGCGCGGCGTTCGCGGGGCTGCGCCCCATCGTCGAATTCATGACCTGGAATTTCGCCATGCAGGCGATCGATCAGATCATCAATTCGGCGGCGAAGACGGCCTATATGTCGGGCGGGCAAATGAGCTGCCCGATCGTGTTTCGCGGGCCGAACGGCGCCGCGGCGCGGGTCGCGGCACAGCACAGCCAGAACTACGCCGCGTGGTATGCGCACGTGCCGGGTTTGCGCGTCGTTGCGCCCTATTTCGCGGCGGACGCGAAGGGTTTGCTGAAGGCGGCCATCCGCGATCCGAACCCGGTGATCTTTCTTGAAAACGAAATTGCCTATGGGCGCAGTTTCGATGTGCCCAAGGTCGACGACTTCGTCTTGCCGATCGGCAAGGCGCGCGTCGTACGCGAGGGCAGCCACGTAACGCTGGTCTCGTATTCGATCACGATGGGTCTCATCATTCAGGCGGCGGACGCGCTCGCGAAGGACGGTATTTTCGCGGAGCTGATCGACTTGCGATCTTTGCGCCCGCTGGACACGGCGACCGTCGTCGAATCCGTCAAGAAGACCAACCGGGTCGTCATCGTCGAAGAGGGCTGGCCGATCTGCGGCATCTCATCGGAAGTGTCGGTGCAAGTCATGGAGCAGGCGTTCGACTATCTCGACGCGCCGCCCGCACGCGTGACCGGCAAGGACGTGCCGATGCCTTATGCGGCGAACTTGGAAAAACTCGCGCTGCCGAACCTGGACGACGTGATCGCGGCGGCCAAGGCCGTTTGCTATCGGAGCTGAGCGATGCCCACGCCCATCCTCATGCCCGCGCTGTCGCCTACGATGGAAGAGGGCAAGCTTGCCAAGTGGCACGTCAAAGTCGGCGACAAAGTGAAATCCGGGGACATCATTGCCGAGATCGAGACCGACAAGGCGACGATGGAAGTCGAAGCGGTCGATGAAGGCGTCGTCGCGGATCTGGTGGTTCCGGAGGGTGCAGAGGGCGTGAAGGTGAACGCCGTCATCGCCCAACTGCGCGATGAGAATGAAAAGTATGTGGCGGGCGCCAAGCCTGC
The DNA here is from genome assembly GCA_041477875.1 of Micropepsaceae bacterium. Taxonomy (GTDB): domain Bacteria; phylum Pseudomonadota; class Alphaproteobacteria; order Micropepsales; family Micropepsaceae; genus SZUA-430. The sequence goes on from JBGOVA010000116.1 coordinate 9,823, forward strand.
GTCGGCCGCGCCGAGCCCGAAGCCGGCGGCTGCGGCACCTGCACCGGCGGCCGCAACGCCCAAGACCGTGAGCGTGCCACGCCCGCAACCCGTTTCCGCGCCGGCGCCGAGTGCCGCAGCAGCCGTTGCATCGGCCGGGGCGTCGCGCGTCTTTGCCTCGCCGTTGGCCCGACGGATCGCGACGCAAGGCGGCGTCGAACTCACCGTCATTCAAGGTTCGGGGCCGCACGGGCGGATCGTGAAATCGGACGTCGAAACGGCGATGAAGGGCGGCGGCGCGAAGGCCGCGCCGCAACCGAGGCCGATGGGCGCGCCTGCAGCGCGCGCTCCCGACGCGGCGCCGTCGGCGTTGCCCGACGCGCGGCTCTATTTTGCGAAGGACACGTACGACGAGATCCCGCACGATTCGATGCGCAAGACGATCGCCAAGCGTCTGACGACGTCGAAGCGCGAGATTCCGCACTACTACCTGAAGGTCGATTGCACCATCGATACGCTGCTCGACGTGCGCAAGCAGATGAACGAGAAGGCGCCGACCGAGGGGGCGGGGGCCTACAAGCTTTCGGTCAACGATTTCATCGTGAAGGCGGTGGCGCTCGCGCTCATCCGCGTGCCCGGCGTGAATTGCAGCTGGACCGACACGGCGCTGCTGCGCCACAAGAACGCCGACGTCGGTGTCGCGGTCGCGCTCGATTTCGGGTTGATCACGCCGATAGTGTTCAAGGCCGAGACGAAGAGCCTCGCCGCCATCTCGCGCGAGGTGAAGGATTTGGCCGTCCGCGCGAAAGCGAAGAAACTAAAGCCGAGCGAATTCGAGGGCGGCACTTTCGCGATTTCGAATTTGGGCATGTTCGGCATCAGAGATTTCACGGCGGTGATCAATCCGCCGCACGCAGGCATTCTGGCGATCGGCGCCGGCGAGCCGCGCGCCGTCGTCAAGAAGGGCGCGCTCGCCATCGCCAACGTGATGACGGTGCAGATGTCGTGCGACCACCGCGTCATCGACGGCGCGCTCGGCGCAGCATGGCTCGAGGCCTTCAAGGGCTACATCGAAGACCCGGTGACGATGTTGGTGTGAGGCTTGTCCCTTAGGGCTTGCAGTACACGCAGATCTTGTTGCCGGTCGGGTCGCGCAGATAGGCGCCGAAGAACGACGTCGAGTCCGCCGGCCTCGGGCCGGGGGCGCCTTCGTCTTTGCCGCCGTGGCTCAGGCCCGCTTTGTACGCGGCCTCGACCTCGGTTTTCGTCTTGGCTTTGAACGAGATCATGATGCCGTTGCCGGCGCGCGCGGGCTCGCCGTTCGCGGTCTTCGAGACGACGAAGACGTCGTGGCCGTCTTGGCCCTTTTCGCCGTAACCGGTCCAGCCGCCGTCGCTGAACTTGCGGTCGCAGCCCATGGCGCCGAAGACCGCGTCGTAGAACTTGCCCGCCTTCTCGTCGTCGAGCGCGCCGATGGTGACGTATCCAATCATCATGTGTTTTGTCTCCCCTTTTTGGTCGCGCGACCTTACACGTCGCAAGGAACAAAGCAAGAACTAAGTCGTCAAAGCGGCCCTTATGATAGGGCTCGTTTGGTTGACAGGGCGCGGAGTATAGGCAACGCAGTGCCCCCCGCTGGCAGGAGCTGTTCGGATGGCCGAAACGCAGTTCGATTTGATCGTCGTGGGCAGCGGGCCGGGCGGCTATGTCGCCGCCATCCGCGCCGGGCAACTCGGCCTCAAGACGGCGATCGTCGAGCGGGAGAATCTAGGCGGCGTCTGCCTCAACTGGGGCTGCATTCCGACCAAGGCCTTGCTGCGGTCTTCCGAGATTTTTCACCTGCTGCACCGGCTGCCGGAATTCGGGTTCAGCGCGGAGAACATCAAGTTCGACCTCACGAAGATCGTGGAGCGCAGCCGGAAGGTCGCGGGCCAGCTCTCGAACGGCGTCAAGTTCCTGATGAAGAAGAACAAGATCACGGTCATCGAGGGCGAGGCGAAGCTCACCGCGAAGAACAAGATTTCGGCGACGGGAAAGGGCGCCGGCGAATACGGTGCCAAGAACATCATCATCGCGACCGGCGCGCGGGCGCGGGCACTGCCGGGCATGGAGCCGGACGGCAAGCTGATCTGGACCTATCGCGAGGCGATGGTGCCGCCCGCGATGCCGAAGTCGCTCATCGTCATCGGCTCAGGCGCGATCGGGATCGAGTTCGCGAGCTTCTATCGCACGCTCGGCGTCGAGGTTACAGTCGTGGAAGTACTCGACCGCGTGCTACCGGTCGAGGACGAAGAGATCTCGGCGTTCGCGCTCAAGGCGTTCACGCGGCAGGGGATGAAGATTCTCGTCGGTGCGACGGTCGAGAAGCTGACGAAGGGTCCCGACAACGTCACGGCATCGATCAAGACGAAAGACGGCAAGACGCAGAGCTTGACCTTCGATCGCGCGATCCTGGCGGTCGGGATTACCGGCAACGTCGAGAATCTTGGGCTCGAGGCGGTCGGCGTGAAGGTCGATCGCGGACACATCGTCATCAACGAGTGGTCGGAGACGAGTGTGCCTGGTCTTTACGCGATCGGCGACGTGGCCGGGCCGCCGTGGCTGGCGCACAAGGCGAGCCATGAGGGCGTGATCGCGGTCGAGCGCATCGCGGGCGTGAAGGGTTTGCATCCGCTCGACGTGTCGAAGGTGCCGGGGTGCACCTATTGCTGGCCCCAGGTCGCGTCCGTCGGCATGACGGAAGCAAGCGCGAAAGCCGCGGGGCGCGAGGTGAAGGTCGGGCGCTTCCCCTATATCGGCAACGGCAAGGCGATCGCGCTGGGCGAGACCGAGGGCCTCATCAAAACCGTGTTCGACGCGAAGACCGGCGAGCTTCTGGGCGCGCATATGATCGGCGCGGAAGTCACCGAGCTCATCCAAGGCTACACGATTGCGCGAACGCTGGAGTCAACGGAAGCCGAGTTGATCCACACGATCTTCCCGCACCCGACCCTATCCGAGACGATGCACGAGGCGGTGCTCGATGCGTATGGGAAGGTAATGCACGTGTAATTTTGCTCGACATTCAAACCGCGGTCGGTTTCGTAGCGAAGTGGATGGCAACTATGCCGAGGCTCAAATTCTCGTAAGCCACATTCTCGAAACCCTGACGGCGCAACTCCGTCGCAAAGGCCTCCTGTGAAGGGAATTCGTGGATGCCGCGCAACAAATAATCATATGCGCCAGTATCGCCATGCGCCGCCACCCAAGCGATGACGGGAAGGCACCAGTTCATGTATCTGAGATACAACCAGTGGAGCGGCGCGAATGGAATACGCGCGGCTTCGAGACAAAAAAACTCGCCACCGGGCTTGAGGACGCGGAAAGCCTCGGCGATCGCGCGATGGCGATCGCAAACCTTCATGCCGAACGATATCGAGTAAACGTCGATCGATGCGTCCGGAATCTCTTTCAGATCATGCGCATCGAGATGTGCGAAGCATACGCCTTTGCTGCCGGCGAGCTTCGGCTTCGCCAGCGCCAGCATCTCCGGACAGATATCCGTCACCCAGAGCGTGGAGGGCCCGCCGCCGCGGCGCGCGACCCGTCGCATAAGTCGCACCGGAATGTCCCCGGTCCCCGACGCGACATCGAGCATTACCGAGCCGGTGCAACGCGACATGCGCCGCGCCATGCGGGATTTCCAGCGGCGATGAATTAGTAGGCTAAAAACGTCGCAGAGGAGATCGTATCGACCGGCGATGCGCGCAAACACATTATCTTGGACTGAGTCGAAAGATGCGGCGTTTCCTTCGTCACGTTGGCGAGCCTCGATCTGCTCTGGGGATCGCAAATTACCGCTCGACATTCGGACAAGATCCAGTACGACGCGCCTTGCGGGCCTTAGGCAGCCTTCGCCGACCGGGCGCTTTCCGCATCATACTTCCGCTGCGCATCATGGATACTCGTCCGGTGATCGACCGCCCATTGCGCCAGGGCGTGCACGGGCACGAGCAGCGTGCGGCCGAGGTCGGTGAGTTCGTATTCGACTTTCGGCGGGATGGAGGCCTCGACGGTGCGCGTGATCAGGCCGTCGCGTTCGAGGCCGCGCAGGGTGAGCGTCAGCATGCGCTGGGAAATGCCTTCGACGCTGCGGCGCAGGACGCTGAAGCGCTTTGGGCCGTCGCCCAGGAGGCCAACCACGAGCACGCTCCACTTATCGCCGACGCGGTTCAGCACCTCGCGTACCGCGGGGCAGGCGTCTGCGTTGTGCGGCGGCGGGGCGCTGGTTCTCTCGGTGTTACTGGGTGACATGAATGTGCCGTCTTGCAGGGTTCGTTCAGTTCCCAATATAGGGTTGGTTACATAAAAGAACTAGGGGCGTTTCCCGTACCCAGTTACGGAAAGTCCCATTCCCAAGGAAACCAGCCATGCTTGCCACCAAGACCTTGCCGCAGAAGGCAAAACCGATCTCGCGCGACGCCGTCGACCAGCTGTTCTTGGAGGCGCGGACGCACTCGGCCTGGCGCCCCGAGCCTGTTTCCCAGAAGACGTTGCTTGAGCTCTATCAACTTACCCGCATGGCGCCGACGAGCGCCAACGCCTCGCCGGCGCGCTTCGTGTTCCTCACGAGTGAGAAGGCAAAGGCGCGGTTGCTGCCCGCGCTCGGGCCGATGAACGTCGAAAAGACGCGCACCGCACCGATGACGGTGCTGATCGCGTGGGACACGGAATTCCACGAGCAGCTGCCCAAGCTCATGCCGTACGCGGACTTTCGCTCGTACTTCCACGGCAACGACGCGCTGATCCACGAAACGGCGTTCCGCAATTCATCGCTGCAAGGCGGCTATTTCATTTTGGCGGCACGCGCGCTCGGTCTCGACGTCGGTCCGATGTCGGGGTTCGACGCGGAGAAGGTCAACGCGGAATTCTTCCCCGACGGGAAGTGGAAGGTGAACTTCATCGTCAATCTGGGCTACGGCGATCACGAGAAGCTGTTCCCGCGCCAGCCGCGGCTCGAGTTCGAGGAAGCCGCGCTGGTCCTCTAAGCGACGTCTCAAGCCAAGCGGCGTTCCAAGTCGGCCATGTCCGCAAGCCATTGAGTGCCGAAGTCGCTGTCGGCCCAGAGCTCTTGGAGCTCGGACTCTTGCACGATGCGTTTGATTGCCGCCTTTGCGAC
>JBGOVA010000259.1:0-5179 GCA_041477875.1 Micropepsaceae bacterium
CCTGCGCAAAGCCAAGAAGCGCACCGTACTAGCTCTGTGGGACACCATCGGTCAGATCATCGACATCTTCACACCGCCCGAATGCGCAAACTATCTGCGAAATTCGGGCTACGCGTAACTCAGGTGTCAAAATGCTCTAGAACCCGCCGACATCGCCGCAAAACCGCTCTATGATCGCCCTCAGGCAGGCCTCCCCGGCCCGCCGGCGACAAGATGGAGGAAGGTCCATGGCGAAGAAGTCAGGCGACACCGGCACGTATCGCGTCACTGAAATCATCGGCACCAGCAAGAACTCATGGGAAGAGGCCGCCAAGACCGCGGTCGAGACCGCCGCCCAGTCATTGCACGACCTGCGCATCGCCGAAGTCACGAAGCTCGACATGCGCCTCGACGACAAAGGCAAGGTCGCCCAATATCGCGCCCGCGTCTCGCTGTCGTTCAAATACGCGCCTTAGAGTTTCCACCTGCGATCGCCCGGGTGCGCGGCGCCCGGGCTTCCACCTTGAGGCCACATGAACGCACTGCGTTTCACCCTTCTGATCGCGGCCGCGACACTCGTCTCGACCCCGTCGGCGCAGGCCTACTCTCAAAAGGAAGCCGACGTGCTCCTGACGGTGAGCTTCGCCGCCGCAACCGCGGGCCAAAAGAACCGCAAGGGCGCGGAAGCCTACTGCCGCCAAGCCAAGGCGACGCTGACCGCAAAACCCGAAGACGCCTATCTCTTTTCGCATATCGAGCGCTGCTTCGGCGCCGCCGCCGACGCCGTCGGCGACACAAAGAGTGCGTGCAAGCATTACAAGCAGGCGCTCGACATCTGGCAGCGAACGCCGCCGCCGAACGATCATCCGCAATCGGTTGCAAGCCGCACACAACTGCGCGACAGCATGATCCGCTACCGCGCCGCCAGTTGCCCGCCGCGCCGGTAGTGCAGGCGCAACTCTTCGACCGCCGCACGATCCGGATCGAACGCATCGAAATAGGCGAAGACGACATTGCCCTCCGTCTTGCCCGGATCCGACACGCGCAAGTGATCGGGGTCGGTGAACATCGCCTAGAACCCCGGCGCGAACTTCCCGTTCTTGGGCCAGCCTTTCGGCACCAGGCGCCCGGCTTGGGCGCGCGCGCCCACGTAATCCCTGAGTTCCGGCTTCTCCCACGTGCGTCCGTTGTAGTCGCGCAAGCCGTCGGCCATCGTGAACGACGTCGCGTCGACGAGCCCGCCGTCTTTGTACTTCTGCAGTGCCACGCCCTTGCCCTTGGCGAGTTCCGGCACCTCGTCGAGCTTGAAGATCACCATCTTGCGGTTCTCGCCGATGAAGGCGACGTGATCGCCTTCGGCCGGCGTGCACACCTTCGCCTCCTCCAGCGGGTCGACGGTCATGATCTGCTTGCCGCCCTTCTTCTGCGCGATCACCTCATCTTCCGGCACGCGGAAGCCGCGCCCTGAGGTCGAGGCGACCAGCAGCTGCCGCCCCGGCTGATGCACGAAGACCGCGACGATGTCCTTGTCGTTCTCGAGGTCGCACATCAAACGCACCGGCTCGCCGTTGCCGCGCCCGCCGGGCAGCTGCGAACAATCGAGCGTGAAGAACCGCCCGTCCGTCGCGAAGATGAGCAGCTTATCCGTCGTCTGCGCCTTCACCCAGAAGCGGCCCTTGTCGCCCTCTTTGAATTTGATCTCGTCGCTGGGCTCCATGTGACCCCGCATGGCGCGGATCCAGCCCTTCTCGGAGCAGATCACGGTGATGGGCTCCTTCTCGACCAGCGCTTCCATCGGCACGTCTTCGACGGAGGGCGCATCGGAGAAGGTCGAACGCCGCTTGCCCAGTGGCGTCTTCGCGCCGAACTTTGCGCGCAAGTCCTGGAAACTTGCCTTCAAGCGGTCGTTCTGCAGATCTTCGGATTTGACCAGCGCTTTCAGTCCCTTCTGCTCCACCTGCAGCGCCTGGTGCTCCTGGCGAATCTCGATCTCTTCGAGCCTGCGCAAGCTGCGCAGGCGCATGTTCAAGATCGCCTCGGCCTGATTGTCGGTGAGTTTGAACGCCTTCATCAATTCGGGCTTCGGCTCGTCCGACGTGCGGATGATCTTGATCACCTTGTCGATGTTGAGGAACACCGACAGATAGCCTTCGAGAATCTCCAGCCGGTCCGCGATCTTCGCGAGCCGGTGGTTCGAGCGCCGGATCAGAACGCCCCGCTGATGATCGAGGAACGCGATCAGCGTCTGCTTCAGGCTCATCACCCTGGGCGTCTGGTTCGCGTCCAAGACCGTCATGTTTAGCGGGAAGCGCGTCTCGAGATCGGTCGAGCGGAACAATTGCTCCATCATCATGTCGGCTTCGATGTTCCGGCTCTTGGGGATGAGCAGCAGGCGAATGTCCTCCGCCGACTCGTCGCGCACGTCGTCGAGAAACGGCAGCTTCTTCTCGCCGATCAGTTCCGCGATCTGCGCGATCAGCTTCGACTTCGCGACCTGATAGGGAATTTCGGTCACGACAACGACCCAGGTTCCGCGCGCGCCTTCCTCCTTGTGCCAGCGCGCACGCAGGCGGAACCCGCCCTTGCCCGAGCGATAGGCCTCGGCGATCGACTCCGCCGGTTCGACGACGATGCCGCCCGTCGGAAAGTCAGGCCCCTTGATGTACTGCAACAATGTGTCATCGCGCGCATTGGGCGAGCCGACGAGATGGATCAAGGCCTGCGCGATCTCGTCGAGATTGTGCGGCGGAATATTCGTCGCCATGCCGACGGCGATACCCGCCGCGCCGTTCGCGAGCAGATTGGGGAATCCGCCGGGCAGGATGACCGGCTCGCGATCCTCGCCGTTGTATGTCGCGCGAAAGTCGGTGCCATCGTCGTCCAACCCGTCGAGCAGGATCTCGGCAACCGCCGTCATCCGGCTTTCGGTGTAGCGCATGGCCGCGGCGTTATCACCGTCGATATTGCCGAAATTTCCCTGTCCGTCGATCAGCGGGTAGCGCAGCGAAAAATCCTGCGCGAGGCGCACTAGGGCGTCATAGATCGACTGGTCGCCGTGCGGATGGAACTGACCCATCACGTCGCCAACCACGCGCGCGCATTTCTTGAAGCTCGAATTCGGATCGAGCCTGAGGCGCTGCATCGCGAACAACAGCCGCCGATGCACGGGCTTCAACCCGTCGCGCACGTCCGGCAGCGCGCGCTGCATGATCGTCGACAGCGCGTAGGCGAGATAGCGCTCGCCCAACGCGTCCTTCAGCTCAACGTCGCGTATGACATCGTCAAGCGCCATCGCTCACGAATCCTTTAGTTTAGGGGAGGTTGACCTAGCGGGCGCGGCCCGCCGCCGCAAGCCGTTCGGAAAGCCGCGCGCGCGCCGGGGGCATCACGCCGCCGTGTGGTTCCAACGCCACGCGTTCCAAAAAGAAGCCCGTCAGCGCCATTCCATCCACAAGATCCTGCACGCCGGCCTTCCCGTCTTCCGGCGCCAGAAACTGGGGAAGACGCAGCAGCTTTTCGCGATAGGGCGCAGCCGCCGCTTCGCTGACCGCCCGCCCCGTCTTCGGCGAGACATAAGTCAGATTCTCCTGCACGCCTGTCGCCGCGCAGCTCGCAAGATCGAGCCCGAACCCCAAATCCTCGAGCAGCACGATTTCAAATCGGACATAATCCACGACCCAGTCCGGCGACGGCTTTTCCGCCATCGCGCCCAAAAACGCGTCGAGCGCCTCGAACACGCGCGTGTGCATCTCGCGCTCGGGCAGCGTCGCGCCGCAAATCGCGCACGCGGCGGAGAGCCCCGCCAGCTTCGTCCCGTCCTCGAAGAATTGAGCCGCCCGCGCCGCCGACAATTCGACCGTGAAGCTGCCCAAATGTTGGTCAAGCCGCGCGCGCCAATGCACGCTCATCGCATTGCCCGGTTCGAGCGCGCCTTTGATCCGTTTCGACGACGCGCCGCGCACGAGCCCCAGATGCCGCCCATGCCCGCGCGTCAGCACCTCGAGGATCGCCCCGCTCTCTCCGAACTGGCGCAACCCTAGGACGATGGCCTCGTCGTTCCACTCCATGTGCGCAAACAAAGCGTCGCGCAAACATGTGTCAAGCGATAAGCCGCGAACGCTTCCACCACAACGTGCGCAAATTATCCCACATGGATCGCGCGCTTGGCCTTCCGCTTTATTGCGGCGCCTCGCAAAGCCCACTAGCCTGACTTGCGCTGGACTTGGCCCGCTCACACATCCGCTCACTCCCAAGTCCGGCATTTCGGAGGGACAATGCGCATCTTCGCTGCCGCTGCCGCGGCGCTCGTGGCCGGAGTCGCGGCCATGTCTTCACTTGCCTTGCCGCAGCCGGCCAACGCGGCGGCGGTGGTCGCCGACATAACCGAATTCACCCCCGAGAACGTTACCTCGATGCTGGGCGAGATCGGTGCGACCAACATCAAGCAGGAAAAGCAAGACGGTATCGTCGTCCTCTCGTTCGAACTGGGCGGACTGCCCTACGCTTACTCGATCCAGCTGTGCAACGTGTCGGCGGAACTCGGGTCTGGCTGCCTCGGCCTCCTGATGGCGATCGGTTTCGAGATGCCCGAGAAATACAACGCCGAGATCTTCAACAGCTTCAACAAGAAATACCCCATGGCGACCTCCGTCAGGATCGACGACAAGACGATGGCGCTGGGGCGTTTCATGTTTTCCTTGGGCGGCCTCTCGCGGGACAACCTGAAGGCCAACATGGCGGTGATGACGGGCGCGCCGGAAGCGTTCCGCACCCACCTTAGGTCTCAACTGACCGTATCGCTCGAACAGGGCCGGCCTCAGTTCACGCGCGTGAGCATGGGTCAGCTCCTGCGTCCGGTGCGCCTTTCGGCGCGCGACGTGGCTCATCTGATGGATGACCGCGCCGTCGCACTTCCCCGGCGCTGACCTCACGATTGGGAGATCAAACGATGAGAATGATTGCTGCAGCGGCAGCCTGCGCTTTGCTCGCGGGCCTCGCTCTTGCGCCCCAAGCGCTAGCGGCGGGAACCGACCTGACCAATCCCGGCTCTCAGGTCGAAAACCTGACCGTCGACGGCCTGACGGAAATCCTGCGCGAACTCGGCGCCGCACAGATCGAAGTGATCGAAGCCGAGGGCACCAAGATCATTCATTTCCAATCCGGCACGATACCGTTCAGCCTCGGCATTTCGCTCTGCGAC
>JBGOVA010000236.1:0-5852 GCA_041477875.1 Micropepsaceae bacterium
AAAGAAAAGGTCGCGCTCACCGGCGACGACAGCCGCGAGGGGTTGACGTGCGTGCTGTCGGTCAAAGTGCCCGATCCCAAGTTCTCGTCGCAGACCAAGGACAAGCTCGTCTCGTCGGAGGTTCGTCCGGTGGTCGAAGGCGCCATCAACGAGTCGCTGTCGGCTTGGCTTGAAGAGCATCCGACCGAGGCCAAGGCGATCGTGAGCAAGGTCGTCGAAGCGGCGGCGGCGCGCGAAGCGGCGCGCAAGGCGCGCGAGCTGACGCGGCGCAAGGGCGCGTTCGACATGTCGTCCTTGCCCGGCAAGCTCGCGGACTGCCAGGAGCGCGATCCGGCGAAGTCCGAGATCTTCATCGTCGAGGGTGACTCGGCGGGCGGCTCCGCGAAGCAGGGGCGTAACCGGCTCAATCAAGCCGTCCTGCCGTTGCGCGGGAAGATTTTGAACGTCGAGCGTGCGCGTTTCGACAAGATGCTGTCGTCGAATGAAATCGCGACCTTGATCACCGCGCTCGGCACGGGGATCGGACGCGAAGAATTCGCGCCGGACAAGCTGCGCTATCATAAGATCATCATCATGACGGACGCCGACGTCGACGGCGCGCATATCCGCACGCTGCTGTTGACGTTCTTCTATCGCCAGATGCCAGAGCTGATCACGCGCGGTCATCTCTACATCGCGCAGCCCCCGCTCTATAAGGTTACGCGCGGCAAGTCCGAGCGCTATTTGAAAGATCAGCGCGAGTTCGAAATCTTCGTGATGGCCGAAGGCGTGCGCGATGCGGTGCTGAGGCTCGGCAACGGCGAGCAGGTTGCGGGTCCCGATCTTGGGGCGCTCGCCGAATTCGCGCGCGCGGCAAAGTCCGCGGTGCAGAATCTGGCGGCGAAATATCCGGCGTTTGCCGTCGAGCAGGCGGCGATCGCCGGCGTCCTGAACGCCGATACGCTTTCCGACCCGGCGCGCGCGCAAGAGGCGGCGCGCACGGTCGCGCAACGGCTCGATCTCGTGACGGGCGAACTCGAGCGCGGGTGGGTCGGCGAGGCCGGAACCAACGGGCTCGTTTTCCGCCGCCGGGTGCGCGGCGTCGACGAAGAGGTCGTCTTCGATGCGGCGCTTGTCGCGTCGGCCGATGCGCGGCGCCTCGACAAATGGTCGAAGGAGCTGCACGGCGTGTATGCGCACGGGGCCACGATCACGCGCGGCGACGAAACCCGGCCCGTGCGGTCTCCCAGCGAGCTTGTCGATGCCATTCTAGGCTGGGGTCAGAAGGGCCTGACGCTGCAGCGCTACAAAGGCCTTGGCGAAATGAACCCGGAGCAGCTGTGGGAGACCACGCTGGACGAGAACGCGCGTTCGCTGCTTCAGGTGCGCGTGTCGCACGGCGATACGGCGGACGACATCTTCTCCAAGCTGATGGGCGATGTCGTCGACCCGCGGCGCGAGTTCATCCAGGACAACGCGCTCGCGGTCGCCAATTTAGACGTGTGAGACGGCGCTGGGGCGCCCCCCCGTCCGTCTCGCCGCCTTCGCTGACGCTACGGCTGCGATCCACCTTCCCCCTCGAGGAGGGAAGGGCGAGCACCAGGTGTGGGGCGTGCTCGACGATGGTCGTGCGCACCCCTAGTCTGTGCCGATCAAGCCATCGGCATCGACAGGGACGTTCGTATGAAAGTTTCGGAAGCGATCAATTCGCGCATCACGACGCGCGCGTTTCTCGATCGACCGGTGTCCGGCGACGTGTTGCGCCAGATCCTCGAGACGGCGAAGCGCGCGCCGTCGGGCGGCAACCTTCAGCCGTGGCATGTGTGGGTGCTCGCGGGCGAGCCGATGGCGCGGTTCAAGGCGCTGATCAAGGAGAGGCTGCCCGTCAGTCCGCGCGGCGAGGGGACCGAGTATCACATTTATCCGCCGGACCTGAAGGAGCCGTACAAAGCGCGGCGCTTCAAGTGCGGCGAGGATATGTATGCGACGATCAACATTCCGCGCGAGGACAAGTTCGGACGGCTGCTGAACTTCGCGCGCAATTTCGAATTCTTCGGCGCGCCGGCGGCGTTCTTCTTCGCCATCGACCGGCAGATGCAGCAGGGCCAGTGGGCCGATCTCGGCATGTTCATGCAGTCGATCATGCTGCTCGCGCGCGAGCACGGACTTCATACCTGCCCGCAGGAAGCGTGGGCGATCTGGCACAAGACGGTCGGCGAGTTCTTCGCGATTCCGCCCGAGCTCATGCTCTTTTGCGGCATGGGGATCGGCGTCATGGATGAAACGCACCCGATCAACCGGCTGCGCACGGACCGCGCGGAGCTGTCGGAATTCGCGACGTTCGTCGGCGTCTAGGTCTTCTTCTGCGCGGCGGCTTTGGCGGCTGCGGCGTCCTTCTCGCTCAAGCCCAATTCCTTCGCGACGCCGTCGATCATCAGCGTTTCCAGGCGATGGAGATGACCGTCGACGAGGGCGACTTCCCATAGATGCTGCACGATGGCGATGCGTTCGGGCATCGAGTAGCCCTTCTTGATCGCCTCGCAGAAGATCCAGTTGTCGTAGGTGTTGGCTTGGCGCGCCTCGGCGAGGGCCTGGAGCGTGCGCGCTTGCTCGGCGGGCAGCTTCAGCGTGTCGCGCAACAGGCGGACGACCGTGCCTTGCTCAACGGCGTCATAGTGGCCGTCGAGGCGCGACGCCTCGATGAGCAACGCCGCGACCGCGACTTGCCGGCGGGCGAACGGATCGGGGTTGATGGCGTTCGCTTCCATGCGCCTTTCGAGATAAGCGACGATTTGGTCGAACATGGCTCGCATCCTGGATGGGGTGGTCGGCCGCGATTCTGGCACGGAGGACTTGAAAGGCAAAGGGCCGGGGAGTTGCCCCGGCCCTGTCGAATTCCATTTCTCGTTGGCTAAGCGTTAATGCCAATGGCCGCCCGGCTCCGGCCCCGGATAGGGGAGTTTCTTGCGCGGCAGCAGGGTGTCGATCACGACGGCGATGCCCGGCAGCGCCGTCAGCGCCATGACCATGTTGGTCAGGAACATGAAAGTCAGCAAGGTGCCCATGTCCGCCTGGAACTTCAGCGGCGAGAACGACCAGGTCGACACGCCAAGGGCAAAGTTCAGCGCGGTGAAGAACACGCCGTTGCCGGTCTCCAAGATGGTCTCTTGGTAGGATTCGGTCACGGTCGAGCCGCGCGACAGGTGATACTGCAGTCGATTGTAGATGTAGTACGCGTAATCGACACCGACACCGACCACCAAGACGATCACCGGCAGGGTCGACACCTTCAGGCCGATATCGAGCTGCAGCATGAAGAAATAGCCGAAGAAGGTCGAGAACAAGAGCGGCAGCATGCAGCCCACGGCCGCCCGCCAGTCCCAGTAGGTGATGTAGGTCAGGAACAGCACCATCGCGTAGACGATCAAGGTCGAGGGACCTTCGTAGAACTCGATCGTTTCGTTGACGGCCGCGGTGACGCCCGAGTTGCCGGACGCCAGGCGGATCGTGAAGGAGTCCGGCACACCGTCGACCACGAAGAGCGAGGCATCCTTGAACTCAGGCTTGTTGATCACGGATGCAAGGTCGACCCTGCCCTTGCCGTCGGGACCGGGCGTGACTTCGACCGTGCCTTCCGCACCCTTCACAGGGTCGCCGACAAGGCCCAGCAGGTCGCCCGGAGGTGCGGGGCCGTAGCCTTTGACGGTGAAGACTTGCTTCTGGTCCTTCAGCTGTTGGGGTGCCGTGTAGACGAGGCCCACGGCCTGATCGCGGTTGAGCGTCCAGGTGCTGGTGGGCTTTGCGGGTTCGCGGCGCGGTTTGCCGTCGGCCAGGAATTCCGGCGGCATGATGCGGTCGCCGTTGTTGCGGCCGGCGGACAAGACAGGGTCGAAGCCCCGTGTCTTCATCCATTCCTTCACCTTGTTGACGACGTGATGGATCGTCGTCGCCTTGCCGTCGACGAGGAACACTTGCAACGGCAGCAACGTACAGTCGATGTCGATCAAACCGGACGAGGACGGGATAGGTCCGACCGCCTGCACCAGCGCGTAGGTGTTGCGCGGCAACGCGCGCCATTTCAGATTGCCTTCGTTCCAGCCGGCGGCGATCTGCTTGGCGGTGAACGCGGCGCTTTGCACTTCGCGCACGCCCTCGACGTTGCGCATGTACCAGCTGAACTCGTTCAGATAGTTCATCGACGCATAGTTGATGCAAGCCTGGGGCGGCGTTTCGACGACGATCGTAAGGAGGTCGAGGCCGACGGAGAATTTATCGGAGATGATGCGAGCGTCCACGTTGTAACGCGAGTCGGGGCGCAATTCCGGCGAGCCCGCATGCAAGTCGCCGACGTGACGGTCCTTGCTGACCCAGACCGCGCCGGCGAACAGGACCAAGAACACGAAGGTCAGCGGAAACGCCACCGTCGTCGTTCCGAAGACGCCCAAGAGCTTCATGAAGCGCAGGCGCTGATCGCGCGCGCGCTTGACGCGTTCGCGATAGCCCTCGTCGAACGTGAAGTAGGAGGCGATCAACGGCAGCATGATCAGGTTGGAGATGATCTTGAGGCCGGTACCGATCGACGCGGTGACCGCAAGCTCTTGAATCTGGGGAATGGGGACGATGTAGAGCGCGGCGAAGCCGACGACCGCGGTGACCAGCGACAACGAACCCGGGATCAAAAGGCCGCGGAAGCTCGAACGTGCGGAGACCTCCGGCGTGGAGCCGTGCGACAGCTCCGAGGTTATCATATTGAGCTGTTGGACGCCGTGACTGGTACCGATGGCGAAGACCAAGAAGGGCACCAGAATGGCCAGCGGGTCGAGGCCGTAGTGCAACACCGTCAGCAGGCCGAATTGCCAAACGACCGTCGTCAGCGAGCAGCCGACGGTCAGCGCCGTCAGTTTCCAATTGCGGCAATAGAAGTAGACGGCGAGGACGGTCAGAAAGAACGCGCCGCCGAAGAAGATCGGCGTGGATTCGAGGCCGCCCTTGGCGATATCGGAGATGCTTTTGGCGAAGCCGATGATGTGAATCTGCAGGCCGTCTTTTTCGAACCTGCCGCGGATCTTCTTTTCGAGCTGTTCGCCAAGGTCGATGTAGTCGAGCTTCGTCTGCGTGGCGGGATCGTATTCGAGCAGTTCGGTGACGATCAGCGAGGCGGTGAAATCGTTCGACACCAGGCGGCCGACGAGGTTGCCTTTCAGGACGTCGTTCTTCAGCTGCTTGATCGCGACGCCTTCCATTTCGTCGGGCGTGATCTTGCCGGGGATCACGTCGCGCGCCGAAATACCGTCTTCGGTGATTTCCAGGATGCGCGTGTTGGGCGTCCAAAGGCTCGTCACCGTGCGGCGGTCGACGCCGGGCAGATAGAAGATTTCCTGCGTGACGTCGTTAAGGCGCTTCAAGAACTCCTTGTTCCAAATGTCGCCCTTCGTGTTGTGCACGACGACGATGACGCGGTTGGCGCCGAACAGGCGATCCTGATACTCGAGGAACGTTGCGATGTATTCATGGCCGGTGGGCAAGCCCTTGAAAAAGCCTGCATCCATCCTCAGCTTGGTGGCTTCATAGCCAAGGACGATCGTCACGATCGCGATCATCGCCAAAATAAGGACGCGGCCGCGGAAGAAGATCGTTTCCAGAAACCGGATCATTGGACTCGTTTACTCCCTTCGCACGCCGCAGAGCGCACGTCTTTGTTGAATGCGAAACTCAAGCGGCGGCGGCCCGGGCGCGCAGTGCGCGCGACATCCGAGTGCCAACGAATTCAAAACGGCTGGAGTGCGACGGGTTGCGCGCCGCTTGGCGGGCAGATGAAGCAGGCGCAATTCGACCACACACTGTTGCGTCCCTTCCCCCCATCAAAGAGCACG
>JBGOVA010000158.1:0-10805 GCA_041477875.1 Micropepsaceae bacterium
CCAGGACCGAGCGCGTCGCCGAGTGGCGCATGCGGTCGATCTGCTCGTTGATCGAGGATTCCTTCTCGATATAGGTGTCGGTGCGCGGGACGTAGGCCTCGGGCTGGTAGTAGTCGTAATAGCTGACGAAATACTCGACCGCGTTGTCGGGGAAGAAGCTCTTCATCTCGCTGTAGAGCTGGGCGGCGAGCGTCTTCTTGGGCGCGAGGATGAGGGCGGGGCGCTGCGTCGCCTCGATGACCTTGGCCATCGTGAAGGTCTTGCCCGAGCCGGTGACGCCGAGCAGGACCTGGTCGCGCTCCTGCTTCAAGACGTTGGCGACGAGTTCCTTGATCGCCGTCGGCTGATCGCCCTTCGGCGTCATGTCGGAGACGATTTTGAAGCGCTTGCCGCCCTCGGATTTCTCCGGGCGCGCGGGCTTGTGCGGCACGAACATCGCGGCCGGCGCTTCGGCGAGGCCAGTCTTCGAGCGAGTTGGGGGCATGGGTTGGGAATATAGGTAGGGACGGTCCGCCGGTCGATATAGCAGCCGCGCGACCCCAATTTGGCAGCAGCGTGGCGGTGCCTTAGGGCGCCGGCGTCGACTTCACATACCGCCATACGCCGATCACCGCGAGCGCCAGCATCGCGTGAACCGCGATCACCGGCGGCCAGCCGATCAGGTAGAGGACGTCGTTGGCGAGGCCGGGCTTGAAGGGGCCGCCGCCGAAGGCGAGGCCGCGCGTGCCGAGGAGGGCGTGGAAATAGGTCGGCACCGTGAAGAGCCAGGCGGTGATCACCGCGCTCCAGAAGAAGATGCGATGCCAGAGGGCGCTCAAGTGGATGAAGCGTCCACCGAGGCCGAGCGCCATCAGCATCAGGCCTTGGGTGATCGCCTCCATGTGCACCATGCGCCAGGCGCGTTCGTCGCCCGGGATTTGGACGTCGATCGCCGGGATCATCGGCCAAAGCACGATCTCGCCCAACAATGCAAAGAACCAATGCCAGCCGACGAAAACGGCGAAACAGAAAAGGCCGATGCCGTTCAGGAACAGGAGCGCGCGGCGGCGCTCGGGCATTGCGGTCATGCTTGGTCTTTCACGCGGCGCGGGCGACAGGGACGGATGCGGTCAGTTGGCTCATATCGAGTTCGCCCAGGCCTTCGCGACCCTCGCCGTGCAGGTGCCACCACGCCTTGACCCATGACGGATCCTCGACTTGGCGCGGGTCGTAACTCGGCTTCAGGATGCGCAGCAAGCGCGGCGTCAGGCGCACGAAGATGCGACCCAACACGCGATAGAGCGCAAGCCGCGACTTCAACGTGAACCAGAGCCCGTCTTCGATCAGCAATTCGCGGTAGGTCTGGCGCGCACGCGCGAAGATGTGGATCGTGGCGTAGAGAAAACCGTAGATGCGCCACCAATAACGTCCGTCGAGCGCCTTGAAGACGTCGAAGGTGACGCATTTGTGCTCGATCTCTTCGACGAAATGCCACAGCACCAGCGAGGCGACGGCGGCGTCGCCGTCGCGGAAGAGATAGTCGCGATCCTCGATCAGCATATTGCCGACGGCGAGGCCCATGGACTCAAACCCTTCGGCGTAGGCGATGTTGAACGTGAACGAGCGCCGGCGGGCGAAGGCGTCGTAGTCGTCTTTCAAGACGGCTTCGCGACGCGGCACGGATTCGTAGCCCAGATCGGCGAGGCGCTTGTTGAACTGCTGGTGCTGGCGGAAATGCGTCGCTTCCTGGGCGATGTAGAGATCGACGTCGCGGACCAATTGCGGGTCGGTAATCCTTTCGTGCGCGATGCGCATGGTCTCGATCAGATACGGCTCGAGATAGGGCATCGCCAGCGAACCCGAATTCACGATCTGGCTGAACTCCGGGCGCGCCGGATTCCACCATGCCTCGAGGCTGTCGGGGTAGGGAAAGCGCATCCTGCGCACGGTCATGCGCGGGCCGGCGTCAAGTTCACGCGACATCGCATTGCTCCCCGTGTCGGCCGTCGAGGTACGGCCGATTTGCGCACGAACTTAGAGCAAGCGGCCCGCGCAAGCGACAGAAGACCGCGCCTAGTCCCGGTCGCGCTAATTGAGGTCGGGCTCTTCCTGCGGCTCGTGGTCGGTGATCGAGGGTTCTTCGTTCGGATCATCGTTCGAGTCCTCGCTCGAATCGTCGGAGCCGCGGGCGGACGTGGTGGTCGTCGGCGACGGTTTGCCCGATTTGCTGAATTCCGGAACGCTCGACGATGCGGTTTGCTTCGGGCGCTTCGGCTTCTTCAAATCGGCCTGCTGATACTTGAAGCGAATGTCGTCGGGCGAATAGAGCGGGCGCTCGTTGGGCGCCGTCGGCGCGCTGGGCGAGATGAAAAAGCCGGAGAAGCCGACCATCGATCCGACGGCGACGGCGATGACGAAGATGACCTGTTTGTCCATGGCGCGCGGGCTCGAGCGGGTTGCAAACGCGCGAAGCCTACGGCGGCGGGATTAACGGTCTGTCAATCTCCCGCACGCCCCGTTGTGCCGATTTGGCTCAGACGGCGCGCCACCACCAGATGACGAGGCCGATTTCGAGCGCGATGATCGCGCCTTGCAGGATCAAGTAAGACCACAGGATGCGGCGGTTCAGCCAATCCCATTCCTTGGCCTGACCGTAAGCCTGGATGCCTTCGGTGACCGCGAAGAGGCCGAACGCGCTCGCGAGGGCCGCGAGGCCGGCCGGCCCACCGACGCCGAGCCAGGCGAGGGCGCGGCTTGCGAGGTGGCTTGCGATCGCGACCGAACGCTCGCCGAAGAAGGCGCTCCAGCTTGAGGCCGCCTTGGCCTTGGCTTGCTTTTTGTTCCAGTTGGCCGAAAGCGCGGGAATGAGGAGGACCACGAACTCCGTCAGCGCGGCGCCCGTCGCCAAGACCAAGGCGTCGGCGAAGCCGGCGCTCCAAAACCAAAAGGCGAAAGCAGAAAGTCCGATCTCGCAGATCGACGACCAGACACCCGACAGCACCGATGCCGCCCAGTCGCGAAGCTCCACCGTCGCCGTGCGCTGGACGAAGAAGTCGGCCAAAACCTTGAGCACGACAGCCAGAGCCCAGCTGCCCGCGCCCACATGAAACCAGCCCCAGATCGACATGGATCGCACTATGGCCCGATTCGGCGGCGCCGAGAAAGCGAGGCGGCGGGCGGGCAAAATCTTGCGGCCATTGGCGCGCAATGCAAGAACCGCTGCGTCAACGACGTGAAGGCTCCTTGTGCTTGCCCTCGCCTCTATTGCCGACATTCCGCAAGACGTGCAGACGGCGATTCGCTCGCGGCTCGACGAGATCGAACGCGCAGAGGACGTTCGTGTCGTGCTTGCGGTGGAATCGGGCAGCCGGGCCTGGGGCTTCGCCTCGCCCGACAGCGACTACGACATACGCTTTCTTTACGTGCGGCGCGTCGAAGACTACGCGGCGTTGTTTGTGCGGCGCGACGTGATCGAGCCGGCGATCGAAAGCGCGCTCGATTTTTCCGGCTGGGATTTGCGCAAGGCACTGTTGCTCGGGCTCAGCTGGAATCCGGCGCTGATCGAATGGCTGACCTCGCCGATCACCTATCGCGAAAACGGGTGGGAGGCGGATGCGATGCGCCGGCTGTTCGCGCGCCCGCAAAGCGGCGACGCTTTGATCCGGCATTACTATGGTCTCGCCGCCAATCAGTTCGCGCGACATATCGGGGGCAGGGCGAGCGTGAACCTCAAAAAGTATTTTTACGTTGTGCGACCGGCAGTCGCTTTGCTGTGGCTCGAGAAACGGCCGGACGAAACGCCGCCGATGTCGCTGCCGCAATTGCTCGACGGCGTGGAGTTGCCCCGCAACGTCGTGGCGGCGATCATCGGTCTGCGTCAAACGAAGTCTCAAACCAGCGAGTTCGGCGTTGGTGAACGGGTTGAAGCGCTCGATGCGTTTTGCCAAGAGCGCATTCGGTGGGCGCTCGAGCGCCTGCCCAAATCGCAGTTGCGGACAGATGCAGCGTTGAAGAGCGCGGCGGAGGCGGTCTTTCACGCTTCGATCTTCGGGCGCGAGCAGCCGCGCATCGCGCCTGTTCAATGACGGGTGATGCGCAAACTCTTCTGAGCTCCTGCGCATTCGATCGTTGATTTGTTCGCTTTATGTTCTTATGCTCCAGGAGCACGCGACAGCGGCGGTTCGAACGCTCGCCAGCCTCAGGAGTGCCTCATGTGGAAGCGCAACACTGTTGCGGGTTTGTTGCGGCAAAAAACCAATGAAACCAGCGATGTGACGGATGTTGCGGGTTATGACCCACCCCGAATTCGATTACGGGAATATCGGGAAAAAACGGGAAGGACGGCAGGGGACAAGCGCAAGGGCGTGGCTTGGGGCTGCACGCGTGCTACGGCGGAAGCTGCTATGGTTGACAAGGTTCACTCTTCGAGTCCGGGTCCCAAGCGGTTCGCGCGTGCGCCTCTCCGCCGGGTGCCGCGGCTCATGGGGGTTTGAATGGTGCGCAATATCGTCATCGGCCTTGTCGTCCTCGTCGCCGTTGTGGTGGGCGTCGCGTTCCTGCTGCCGCAGAACGTGCATGTCGAGCGCTCGGCCGTCATTGCCGCGTCGCCCGACCAGGTGTTCGCGATCGTCAACGACCTGACGCGCGCCAAAGAATGGGGGCCTTGGTACAAACGCGAGCCGGACATGGAATTGAAGTTCGACGGGCCGCCGGCGGGGCTTGGCGCCAAGTTGAGCTGGAAGAGCAAGACGCAAGGCGACGGCAGCCAGGAAATCATCGAGAGCACGCCGTTCTCGACCATCAAGACCAAGCTTGATTTCGGCGAGCAGCGCACGGCGATCGCGGCGTTTTCGTTCGAAACGGTCGAGGGCGGCACGAAGGCGACGTGGGGGTTCGACAGCGACGTCGGCATGAATCCCATCGGCCGCTACATGGGGCTGATGTTCGATACGTGGATCGGCAAGGACTACGAAGAGGGCCTCGCGAGCCTGAAGCAGATCGTCGAGAGCCAAGCGCAGGCGGCGACCAACACCGCGCTTGCGTCTCCGGGAGGGGCGGCGCCGCCCGATATTCCGATGTCGGCGGCGGCCGATGCGAACAAGGGACCGGAGGTGATGACCGTCGAGGCGCGGCCGGTCATCCTGACGCGCGCGAGAGCCAAGGCGTCCGACGCGGCGGCGATTTCGGCGGCGCTGGGCGCGGCGAACCAGAAACTTCTCAATTACGGCATGGCGCATGAGCTGAGCATCGCGGGCGCGCCGCTCGCGATCACGATCTCTCACGCGGCGCAGGGCGATTGGGTGTTCGACGCGGCCTTGCCGCTCGACGCGAAGCCCGACAAGCCGACGCCGGAGCAAGACGGCGTAAAGCTAGGCGAAACCTACGCGGGGCGCGTGGTGAAGCTCACGCACAAGGGGCCCTACAACACGATGGAGCCGTCCTACGAGCGCATTCACGCCTTCACGAAAGAGAACAATCTGAAGGAGAAGGACGTCGCGTGGGAAGAGTATGTCAGCGATCCCAGCGAAACCGATGAAGCCGAGCTTCTGACGAATATCTATATCGGGATCGAGTAAGGGACGACGCGCCGTTATTTTTTCTCGCAGGCTTCCGCTTCGTCTCGGCCCGCAAGGACGAGCGTGGCGTTCGTGCCGTTCATCCAGAACGTCGTCGCGCCGTCGGAATATTTCTGGCCTTCCGAGGCGTCGACGGATTTGAGCTGCACTTCGCGATTGGTGAAGGCAAGAACGACCGCGCGACCGTCTTCGCCCAACGGGCGCACGACGACGCGGCCCGAATCGTCGCACTCGAAGGTCGCCGGTCTCGTGTTCATCATCGGCGGCCGGACCAGCGGCGATTGGGCGACGTCCTCGCGCTCGGCGGGATCAACGCAGGCCGACAACGAGAGAGCTGCGCCAAGGGCGATCGGAAACCACAGGAGCTTGGTCGACACGGATGTTGCCCTCATCTGAGCATTGCGCGATGCAGCGGTTTGGTAGCAGGCGGCAATCCGCGGCGGCAAGTGGCTGCCGGGGCCTGGTGGAACGGGAGCTAGAGGCCGGCTTCTCTTCGAATCTTGTCCAGCGCTTCGCAGTACGAGCGGTGGTCCTTGCCCGAACCGAATTTCGATCCGGCACCCATGATTTGAGCGCCGATCTCACCGGCCTTCGTCGTTTCGATCTTGCCGGTGCCCTGCGCGGCTTTCAGGTCGTCCGTCAGCATGGTCACTTTGAAGGCCGCATCCTGGGCGGTCGAACAAGACCCGGCCGCAGACCCGTCGCACGCCGCCAACGCAATCGTGAGGAGGGCGGCCGCGGCCGCCATCAATTTCCGTCCCATTCAGCCCAACGTTGGATTTGCGGTTCCCCGAGAATCGACAAGATGCCTGAACGGACGCGCTTTGCCAACTGGCTCGGAACGCCAGGGCGGCCGGATTGGCGCATTTAGGCGGCGCCGGCGAACGCTTTGACCGGGTAGAGCTTGATCCGCTCGGTCAGCTTGCCGCCCGCGAAGAAGTAGAACGTCATGGTCCGGCTTTTGGGGTCGAAAACGAAGAGGGGGGCGACGCCGCCGGCCTTGGTGATGGTGTCGTCCGCGTAGTCCACCTTGCCGACCGTGGCCATCGGCCACTGCGCGACCAGGGCGGCCTTAATCTTGTCGGTCAACGCCAAGCGCCGGGGAAGGGAAACGTCGTCGACACTGACGGACAGGGCGGTCGAGCGGATCACGTTGCCGGGGTCGACTTGGAGGCGAACGGCCAGCAGCCAATGCGCCGACTCGGAGAAGCCCTCCCAACGGCCGGCCGGCGCCTGCGAATTGCCACATCCGGCAAGAAGCGCGAGCGCCAGCGCCAGCCCTGCAATGACCCCGATCGTGCGCGGCCGTCCCATTGCCGCCTCCCTAATTTGAGAGGTCCATTGTCGGCGCGCCGCGCTAAGGAACATTTAAGCAGCGTAACGGTCTGATCCATATGAGAATTGTGCGGGCGCGAACGAATCTGCTAGACACATGCCTTATTCCGGGAATGGGAAAGATTGGAGCGATGAGCGGCTCACCGACGCTGCCTGCAGGATTTTTGTCGAAAGCACTCGGGCGGATCAAACCGTCGGCGACGATTGCGGTGTCGCAGAAGGCGCGCGATCTGGTTGCGCAAGGGCGCGACGTGATCGGCCTCGGCGCGGGCGAGCCCGACTTTCCCACGCCCGACAACATCAAGCAGGCCGCGTTCCGCGCCATCGAACGCAACGAGACGCGCTACACCGCCGTCGAAGGGATCCCTGAACTTCGCAAAGCGATTTGCGAAAAATTCAAGCGCGAGAACGGGCTTGAGTACAAGCCGTGTCAGACGCTGGTGTCGCCGGGCGGCAAGGCGATCATCTTCAATGCGTTCGTCGCCACGCTGAACCCGGGCGACGAGGTCGTGATCCCGGCGCCGTACTGGGTCAGCTATCCCGACATCGTGCAACTTTGCGGCGCGACGCCCGTCATCGTCGAGACGAGCGAGGCGAACGGGTTCCGCATGACCGCCGAACAGCTTGCCAAAGCGATCACGCCCAAGACGAAGTGGCTGATGCTCAACGCGCCGTCGAACCCGACCGGGGCGGCCTATACCGCCGCGCATTTGAAGGCACTGTCGACTGTTCTGCTCGACCATCCGCATGTCTGGGTGCTGAGCGACGACATGTACGAGCACATTCTCTACGACGGCTTCGAGTTCGCGACGATGGCGCAGGTGGAGCCGCGGCTTTATCCGCGCACGCTCACGATGAACGGCTGCTCGAAGGCCTATTCGATGACGGGCTGGCGCATCGGCTATTGCGGCGCGCCGGAACCGCTGATCAAGGCGATGGCCGCGATCCAGTCTCAGTCGACGACGATGGCGACGTCGGTGAGTCAGTGGGCTGCCGTCGAGGCACTGACGGGGACGCAGGATTTCATCAAGCCGCGCGCGGAGAGCTTCCAGAAGCGGCGCGATCTCGTCGTGTCGATGCTCAATCAGGCGAAGGGTCTCAAGTGCCCGAAACCCGAGGGCGCGTTCTACGTGTATCCGTCGTGCGCCGGCACAATCGGCAAGACGGCGCCGTCGGGGAACGTGATTTGCAACGACGAAGAGTTCGCGACGGAACTGCTGGCGGCGGAAGGGGTTGCGGTGGTGCACGGCGCGGCGTTCGGATTGGCGCCCTATTTCCGCATCTCCTACGCGGCGTCGGAGGACGTGCTCGAAAAAGCATGCGCGCGGATTCAGCGTTTCTGCGCCAACCTTCGTTAAGCGCTTTTTCGCTTGCGCTCTTGCCCGTTCCGTTGAAACGATAAGCCGCCCGGTTCTTTAGGGCGTGCCTTCGCAGCGGTTGCGCCCCCGGGCTAACAGGGAGCAACCTCATGGCAGAGAAGAACGGTAAGGGAGGACATGGGCCACGTTGCGTGGCCTTGGTCGGACCTCAGGGCAGCGGCAAGACGACGCTGCTCGAAAGCATCTTGTTTGCGGCCGGCGCGATCACGCGCAAAGGAAGCCAGGCTCAGCACAACACCGTCGGCGATGCCTCGCCCGAAGCGCGCGAACGGATGATGAGCGTCGAAGTCACGCCCGCGATCGCCGCTTATCTCGGCGATCAGTTCACGTTTCTCGATTGCCCCGGTTCGATCGAATTCCAGCAGGAGACGCTCAACGCGCTGACGGGCGTGGACGCGGCCGTCGTGGTCGCCGAGCCCGATCCGGCAAAAGCCGCGCTGCTGCAGCCGCTCTTGAAGCGGCTCTCGGATTTGGAGATTCCGCATTTCCTGTTCATCAACAAAGTCGACAAGGCGCAGGGGCAAATCCGCGATTTGCTTGCCGCATTGCAGCCGGCCGCGACCAAACCGCTGGTCTTGCGGCAAGTGCCGATCTGGAAGAACGGCGTCGTGACGGGGTTCGTCGACTTGGCGCTCGAGCGCGCGTTCGTCTATCGCGAGCATGCGGCGTCGGAAGTCGTCGCCATCCCGTCCGATATGACGGATCGCGAGCACGAGGCGCGATACCAGATGCTCGAAAAGCTCGCCGACTACGACGACCACTTGATGGAGGAATTGCTGTCGGATATCGAACCGCCGCGCGACGAAGTGTTCGCCGATCTGGCGCGCGAGTTGGCCGACGGTTTGATCGTGCCCGTGCTGCTGGGGTCGGCCGAGCGCGACAATGGCGTGCGGCGCCTGCTCAAGGCGTTGCGGCATGAGGTTCCCGATGTGGCGCGCGCGGCGAAGCGGCAGGGGCTTGACGGTGCGGGCGAAGACCCGGTGGTTCAAATCGTCAAGACGTTTCATGGCGCGGGCGGGAAGCTTTCGCTCGCGCGCGTGTTCCGCGGCATCGTGAAGGACGGCGTGACGCTGGTGCGCAGCGAAGGTGGCGAAGAGCGCGCGTCAGGCCTGTTCTCGATGCAGGGCGAGAAGGCGACGAAGCTGCCCGGCGCCGGCGCCGGCGATCTGGTTGCGATCGGCCGGCTGGAAAAAGCGCAGACCGGCGAAACTCTGGCTTCGCCCCGCGCCGTGAAGCCGTTGAAGCGCGCGGAGGTGCTGCCGCCGGTCTATAAGTTTGCGATCAAGGCCGCGAACCGCAACGACGACGTGAAACTGTCGGGCGCGATCGCGAAGCTGCGCGAAGAGGACCCCGGCATCGTGTTCGAGCAAGTGGCGGAGATGCACGAATCCGTGTTGCTGGGACAGGGCGAGGTGCATTTGCGCACGGCACTGGCGCGAACGGAGCGCAAGTTCGGTCTGAAGCTTTCGACGACAACGCCGCATGTCGGATACCGCGAGACGATCCGCAAGCCGACCGAGCAGCGCGGGCGCCACAAGAAACAATCGGGCGGTCACGGGCAGTTCGGCGACATCGTGATCCAGATCAAGCCGCAGCAGCGCGGCGCCGGGTTCGAGTTCATCGACAAGATTTCCGGCGGCGTGGTGCCGCGGCAGTTCATTCCCTCGGTCGAAAAGGGCGTGCGCGATTATCTGCATCGCGGGCCGCTTGGGTTTCCCGTGGTCGACGTGGCCGTGACGTTGATCGACGGCAGCTACCACAGCGTCGATTCGAGCGATGCGGCATTTCAGATGGCGGCGCGCGTGGGCATGTCGGAAGGGATGGCGAATTGCTCGCCTGTGCTGCTCGAACCGATCATGGCGGTCGAGGTCTACACGCCCTCGGAGCACACATCGCGCATCAATCAGATCATCACGGGCAAGCGCGGGCAGTTGCTCGGCTATGACGGGCGTCAGGGATGGCCCGGATGGGACGCGGTTCAGGCCCATATCCCCGAGTCCGAGCTGCAGAACTTCATCATCGAGCTGCGGTCTGCGACGCAGGGTGCGTCGACGTTCACCTACAAGTTCGATCACCTTGCCGAATTGACGGGCAAATTGGCCGAGCACGCGATTGCGACGCGCGCGCAGCCTGAAGCTGCCTGAATTCCGCGAGTCCGCGAGGGGGCGGTCAAGTCCCCCTCGCACCTCTGTGATTGGTCCGTGGGGCGGTTTGAGGCGTATGAGCCAGCGGAACAGGAGGCTTCCATGATCAATCGCAGGACACTCATGGGCGGCGCAGCCCTTGGCGGCGTGGCGGCGGCCATCGGCGCCACATTCGGGTTGAAGCGTTCGCAGGCCGCCGGCAAGTACGAAATCACCAAGACCGAAGAAGAGTGGCGGCGGATCCTGACACCCGCCCAGTACTACGTGCTGCGCGACCATGGCACCGAGCGCGCCGGGACCAGCCCGCTCGACCATGAAAAGCGCAAGGGTACATTTGTGTGCGCCGGCTGCGATCTGCCGGTCTATTCGTCGGATACGAAATTCGACAGCGG
>JBGOVA010000064.1:0-19922 GCA_041477875.1 Micropepsaceae bacterium
ACTCTTGCGCGCGATTCAACCTTTAGTGCACGCTCCGATTCATGGGAGGTGCTTCGCGTCTAACTACTAGATGTGGAGCGTTTTTCCGGACTCGAAGCATCTCCCTGCGTACCCTTGCTAAATTTGCCCTCGCTTGTACCGCCGCCGGCCCCCTCCGGCGGCGGGCTGACTCTGGGGGCCGGGAAAGGCTGCAAAGCTGATGAGCACACCGCAAATCCAAGCCGAAGTGCCTCAAGGCAATCCCATCGACCTCATGGAGCAAATCGCAGTCCAAAACGAATGGCTCTTCGACCGCGCCGGCGAAGATGAGATGCACCTCTCCTTCCCCGGCCAGACGGAAGACCACCACCTCTCCTTCAGCTGGCGCGAAAATGTCGAAACCCTGCAGCTGTCGGCGCAGCTTGAGATCAAGACGCCCAAGCTGAAACGCGCGGAAATCGCGGCCCTCATCAACATCATCAACGAGCAGCTTTGGCTCGGCCATTTCGAGATGTGGCCCGACAGCGGCCAGGTGATCTATCGCCATGGTCTCTTGTTGCGCGGCGCCATCGGGGCAACGCCCGAACAATGCGAAGGCTTGATTGATGCTGCGCTGGAAGCTTGCGACCGCTACTATTCCGCGTTCCAATTCGTGATCTGGGCCGGAAAGTCCGCCTCGGAAGCAGCGGCCGCGGTGGTTTATCAGTGCCAGGGAAGCGCCTAACTCCAACGATCAAAGCCAAGCCACCGGCAAAAGGCGAACGCCCCATCGTCATCGTGGGCGTTGGCCATATGGGCGGCGCCTTCGCGCGCGGACTCATTGCCGCGGGGATGGGGCCCCGCCTGATCCTGATCGACCCCGCGATGAAGGCTCCCGACGCACGAGCCTTTCGCGCCTCGGGTGCCGCCACGGGGCGGGACGCCGGCGCGATCGCCGGGGTAGCGCCCGAAGCGATCATTCTCGCCGTCAAGCCGCAGATGATGGCCGCAACCGCGCCCGCTTATGCACAGGCCGCGCGTCAAGCCGTGGTGATCTCGATCGCTGCGGGAACGCCGATCGAGAGTCTTCGCCTGTGGCTGGCGAACCCGCCCGCCATCGTGCGCGCGATGCCCAACCTACCCGCCGCGATCGGCAAAGGCGTCAGCGCCGCCTACGCCACCCGCACGACGACCGGAGCGCAGCGCAAGCTCGCTGAAAAACTGTTGAAGGCGATCGGCGACATGGTGTGGCTCAAGGGCGAAGAACTGGTGAACGCCGTGACCGCGGTTTCAGGCTCAGGCCCCGCCTATGTCTTTCTCCTGGCCGAAGCTTTGGCAAAAGCGGCCGAACGCATCGGCCTCGAGCCCGATATGGCGCGACTGCTCGCCCGCAAGACGGTCGAAGGCGCCGGCGCCCTTCTCGCGCACGAAGCCGCCGATGCCGCCGATCTGCGCAAATCGGTGACGAGCCCCGGCGGCACCACGGAAGCGGCCCTCAAGGTGCTGATGTCGGAAACGGGGCTCGAACAACTCCTCGCCGACGCCGTGGCGGCCGCAAACGCGCGCGGCTTCGAGCTCGCGAAAACACGATAGCCCGCCTCATCGCACCGCGCATAGAATGGCGCCCATGGCCACAAGACTCTCCCCCGAAGACAAGCTGGTGACCGCCGCCCTCGCGGCGATCGAAAAATCGGGCTGGAAGGCGCTTTCTCTGACGGCGCTCGCGCGCAAAGCCAAGATCGCGCCCGCCGTCGTCTACGACCTTTGCCCCGACAAGCGCGCGCTGCTGGCGTTGATCGCCAAACGCATCGACCTCGGCGCGCTCGACCGCGCGGTCGAGCCCGACGACGACGCGCCGCCGCGCGACCGCGCCTTCGACGCGATCCTCGGCTGTTTCGAATCCATGACGCCGCTGAAACCCGCCCTCCAAGTCATCCACGACGAGTGCGTGGGCGACCCGGGCGCCTTGTTCGACGCGCTTCCGGCCACGATCCGCAGCGCGCACTGGATTGCCGACGCGGCGGGTTTGCCGACCTCGGGCTGGCAAGGCTTCCTCGTCACGCGCGGCGTGGGCGTGCTCCTTGCCGAAACGCTGGGGGTTTGGCTCAAGGACGGCGAGGATTTGGCCAAGACGATGGCCCATGTCGACCGCCGCCTGCGCACGATTGAGGAATGGGCCAACATGTTCGAGCGCAGGGGCAAGGAAGAAAAGGAAGCAGCGCCCGCCGATTGACGCCAATTTCCTGGCGGCCCATCCTGCGCGCCCGCACAAGAAAATCGAGGAGACGCCGACATGGCGAAAAGCCCCTTCCCCGAATTCGACTTCAAATGGCCGAACTTCGACCAAGGCTTCTGGGACCGCTTCAGCGTCCCCGGAATGGACACCTCCGCGCTGATGGAAAGCCAGAAGAAGAATTTCGAGGCGCTGGTCAAAGCCAACCAGAAGGCGGCGGAGGGCTATCAGAATCTGATGCGCCGCCAAGCCGAGATCATGACCGAGACGATGCAGGCGGTCCAAGAGTCGGTCACCGACCTGATGAAGGCGAACGACGGCAAGGATCTGCCGAAGCGGCAGGCCGAACTCGTTGAGAAAACGGTCGGGCGCGCGCTGAAGCACATGAAGGAACTCGCCGAACTCGCCATCAACGCCAACGGCGACGCCTTCAAGGTGATGCAAGACCGCGCCAAGGAATCGATCGCCGAGATGCAGGAACTCGCCGAAAAGATTTCAGCCGGAAAGAAATGACGGCGCCCAAAGCGACCATCACCATCGATCAGTTCACGGCGGTCGACGTCCGTATCGGCACGGTTGTCGCCGCCGAGCCCTTTCCCGAGGCGCGCAAGCCTGCGCTGAAACTCGTGATCGACTTCGGCCCGGAACTCGGCCGCAAGAAAAGTTCAGCCCAGATCACCGAGCACTACCGCACGGAAGACCTCATCGGCCGCCAGGTCTGCGCAGTGGTCAACTTCCCCCCGCGCCAAATCGGTCCGTTCATGTCCGAAGTGCTCACGCTCGGCTTCAGCGATGAGAAGGGATTCATCGTCCTCATCAACGCGGACAAGCGCATCCCCAACGGCGCGCGACTGCACTAACGGGTCACCCCAACCGAACGGGCGTTGCCTCGAAGATCTCGATGACCGGTGCCTCGGCGCCCAACGCGCGCGCCTGGCCGACGAAATCGATCGAGCCTTTGACCTTGAAATGAGCTGCGAGCGCGGCGGCGTCCTTCCACTTCTCGACGAAGACGAGCTTCAGCGGATTCTCGCTGTCGACATGGACCGCGTGCGAGACGCACCCGGGTTCCGTCCGCGAGCGATGCACGTGCTCAAGGCTGGCCTTTCGCAGCGCTTCCAAAGTGTCGGGCCGCGCCACAATGCTCCCCAGAACGATGATCATTTGCTCTCCATCTCAAACTGGCAGCCGTACCACCGCGCGCAAGCCGCCGAGCTTGCTGTCGGCGAGCGTGATCTCACCGCCGTGCCCGCGCGCGATATCTCGCGCGATCGCAAGCCCCAACCCCACGCCGCCCGACGCGAGCGTACGACCCGTGTCGAGCCGATGGAACGGCCGGAACGCTTCCTCGCGCTGTTCGGCCGGGATTCCCGGCCCGTCGTCGTCGACCGCGATCTCGACCATGTCGTCGTGCTGGCTGGCGCTGACTTGCGCGTGCGTGCCGTGGCGCAGCGCGTTCTCGACCAAGTTCATCACGCAGCGCCGCAGGGCGTTCGGACGGACCTCCATAACGAGATCGCCGCTGACGTTCACGTCGACGGCCTTGCTCGGCGTCTTCGCATCGGCTTTGCGCTGCGCGCTGGCCGCGACGTCGCGCAGCAACTGTCCGATGTCGGTTTCCGACGCGCCCTCTCCCGCCTGGCCGCGCGCGAAAGCGAGGTACTCGTCGAGCATACGCTCCATTTCCTCGACGTCGGTTTTCAGCGCCTTGATGTCGTCGCTCTCGCCCATCATGGCGAGTTCGAGCTTCATGCGCGTCAACGGCGTGCGCAGGTCGTGGCTGACGCCGGCGAGCATGTCGGTGCGCTGCTGCACGAAACGCAGGATGCGCTCGCGCATATCGAGAAAGGCGAGCGACGCGCGCCGCACTTCCGTCGCGCCGGAAGGGCGGAAGTCCGGCACGTCGCGCCCTTTGCCCAGCGCTTCGGCCGCGTCCGCCAAGCGCTCGATCGGGCGGATTTGGTTGCGCAGGAAAATGATCGCGACGCTGAGCAGGATCAGCGCCGTGCCTATCATCCACAAAACCCAGACATGCGTGTTCGTCGACATCACGCGCTTGCGCTCGGCCATCACCTGCAGAACCGCGCCGTCGAGCTGGATGCGGATGTCGACCTCGTCGTCAAGCGATTCCGAGTCGATCCACACCGGACGCCCGATCCGCGCCGAAAGTTCGCGCGTGAACACCTGCTTCAACACGTCGTAGGCCGGCGACTCGGTTTCCGGTATGCGCTCCCCGCGTTTCAGCACGGGTGTTAAGCCGAACGACGTTTCACCGAGTTTCGGCGCTTCCTCGATGAACTTGTCGGGGCCAAGCGTTTCGTAACTCTGCACGAAGAGCGCGACCTGCGCCGCCACACCGCGCGAGATGCGCGTCGTCACGGTTTCCCACTGCCGGTCGAACAGCATGTAGGTGACCACCGCCTGCAGCAGCACGACCGGCATCACGATGATGATCAGCGAGCGCCCGAACAGCCCGCGCGGCATGGACCTGCGAAACCACCCGCGCGGCATGGCCTATCCCACGCGATCGGGCATCAGCACATAGCCGATGCCGCGAACCGTCTGCAGATAGAGCGGCAGCTTTGGATCGTTCTCGATCTTGCGCCTGAGCCGCGTGATCTGCACGTCGACCGTGCGCTCCAAGACCGCGCCCATGCGCTGGCTGAGGTCCGTGCGCGTGAACGTCTGTCCGGGATTGGCGGCCAACACGCGCATCAGCTGCAGCTCGGCCGAAGTCAGTTTCACCGGCTTGCCGTCGCGCGTGAGTTCGCCGCGTTCCGCGTCGAAGCGGCAGGCGCCGAGCTGGATGATCTGGCGCGTCGGTTCGACCGGCGTCCCCGCGCGCTTCAAAATCGTCGCGATGCGCAGCAGCAATTCGCGCGGTTCGAAGGGCTTGGCGAGATAGTCGTCGGCGCCGCGCTCCAATCCTTCGATCCGGTCGCCCGATTCGCCGCGCGCGGTCAAAAGCAGGATCGGCACGCTCGACTTCTCGCGGATCGCCTTGGTCAGCGAGAAGCCGTCCTCGCCCGGCATCATCACGTCGAGCACGATGAAGTCGAAATCGAGGCTCGCCATCAGCTGGCGCGCTTCCGCCGCATCTTTCGCCGCCGTCACCCGGTAGCCGTTCTCGCTCAAGTAGCGCTGCAGCAGGGTGCGAATGCGGGTGTCGTCGTCGACGATCAGCAAGTGCTGGACCGCCTTTTCCGCCGCATCGTTTTCTTTGGTTTCGGGCATCATCGCTTGGCAATCAGGCGCAACACGCCTGCCCGTTCCTGTTCGGCCAACAATCCGGACAGCACCTGCCGGAACCCGGCCACCGCCTCCGCACCCGCTTCGCGATAGGCTCGAGCAAAACGCGCGCGCTGCAACTGACCGAGTTCCGCTTCAAGTTCGAGGCCCTTTGGCGTCAGCCGCAGCAGACGCTGCCGCCGGTCGCGTGCCCCTTGCGTCTGATTGAGATAACCGTCCGAGGTCAAACTGCGCACCACCCTGCTGAGCGATTGTTTCGTGATACCGAGGATGCTGAGCAGATCCGAAACCGGAAGGCCGGGGTGGCGCGCAACAAAATGCAAAGCGCGGTAATGCGCGCGCCCCAGTCCCAACGCCAGAAGGCGTTCGTCCAGCGCACGCGCTAAATCGCGTCCGGCGAAAAACAACAGTTCGATTCCGTCCGTCAGTTCTTCTTCGCGCAGGTAGAGAAGCGACGCCGCAGCTTTCATCAGGGGGCCCGATGGTGTCATGCACGGGAGTTATGGCAGATATGCTGCCAGAATAGAGTGCGGGGTGTACGGGTCGCAAGCGGGACCGCTATACTCCGCCATCCGAACGCTCGGGCCGCTTAACCACGCTTTGGAGCCGCAAATGGCGCTGATTCCCTTTGACGATCGCGACGGTCATATCTGGATGGACGGCAAGCTCACGCCGTGGCGCGACGCCAAGGTCCACGTGCTGACCCACGGCCTGCACTACGGTTCATGCATCTTCGAAGGCCAGCGCGTCTACAACAAGAAGGTCTTCAAGCTCGAGCAGCACACGGCGCGCCTATTCGAATCGGCAAAAATCATGGGCTTCGAAATTCCCTTCACGCAAGCCCAGATCAATGACGCCTGCAAACAGGTCGTCGAAGCCCAAGGCCTGGACGACGCCTACATGCGCCCCGTCGCCTGGCGCGGCAGCGAGCAGATGGCCGTCAGCGCTCAGAAATCGAAGATCCACGTCGCCATCGCCGTGTGGCCCTGGCCCTCGATGTTCGACCCCGAGATCAAGGCCAAGGGCATCAAGCTCGACATTGCGCGCTGGCGCCGCCCCGCCCCCGACACGACACCGTGGAAGGCGAAGGCCGCCGGCCTCTACATGATCTGCACCTTGTCGAAGCACGAAGCCGAAGCGAAGGGCCTGGCCGACGCCATGATGTACGATTGGCGCGGCCTCGTCGCCGAAGCGACCGGCGCCAACATTTTCTTCGTCAAGGACGACAAGCTCTTCACGCCGCATCCCGATTGCTTCCTGAACGGCATCACGCGTCAAACGGTCATCGACCTCGCGCGCAGCCGCCAAATCGAAGTCGTCGAGAAGTACATTCAAAGCGCGGATGTCGCCGGCTTCGAACAGTGCTTCCTGACGGGTTCTGCGGCCGAGGTGTCGCCCGTCGGCCAAATCGGCGACTGGAAGTTCGAGGTCGGCAACATCACGCGCACGCTCGCCGACGACTACTCGAACTTCGTGCGCGGCAAGAAGGTCGGTTGAAGGATCAAAGTCCGAACGGATAGGTCTCGTCGGGGCCTTTGCGCTGGCGTGTCAGCAACGGCGTGACAGCGGTGGTCTCGTCGAACCAAACGTAGGCGTCGAACTGGTCGGCCAAGCTGCACCGCGAGTAGTGGCTCCAGCGCTCTGTTTCCGGGCGGTAGATCACGCCGACGAAGCGCTCGATGCGCGGCGCGGCAAGGCCCTCACGCAAGTCTGCGTGCACACCCCTGCGAAGGTCGAGCAGAAATCGGCCGACCCCGCTGTCGTGAGCCAGGCTTTCGTAGCTGTCGGGCAGCGACGGCCGGACGCTCTTGATCTCGGTGGGACCATCCCAGTCCGATGCGCATGCGACCGTGCCGCTGTGCGTGCCGAAGCCGACGAGCACGGCATCGTGTCCGAAGCGCTCGCGTGCCAGCTGGCCGATGTTCACTTCGCCTCGCGCCGCACCCATCTCGGTCTTGGACGCATCGCCGATGTGAGAATTGTGCGCCCACACGACCGCCTTTGCGCCGGCACCCTTGAAATTCAAGAGAGCGACGAGCGTGTCGAACATATGCGTGTCGCGCAGATTCCAGCTTTCCGCCTCGCCGTAATACATCGCGCGGTAATAAGCTTCGGCGCTGCGTACGAGGCGCGCATTGGCCACTGCATCGAAGAAGGCCTCTCCGTCCTTGAGCGTGTAGCGCAGCTGCTGGTCGAGGAGTTCGCGCAGCAGCCTGACCACCGCCTGTTCGCACGCCGTGTACCCGCGGCTCAGCGCCATCCGGCCGTAGGCTTGCGGCTCCTTGGCCCACGGCATGAGGCAACCGTAGCGCTCGCGCGCCACCTTCCCCGCGTCGGGATCGACGCGGTCGAGATAGTCGAGCACCGCGCGCATCGAGCCCGACAAATTGTAGAGATCGAGCCCGTAGAACCCGACGCGCTCATCCATCGCTCGCCGCTCGTTCCACGCGCGCAAACCTTCGATGAAGGTCTCGACTTCCGTGTTGCGCCACATCCACGTCGGAAATCGGCGAAACGGGGGCTCGGCATGAGGCGGCGCCGGCCGATGGCGCACATAGCGATCGAAGCTCGCCGCATCGGGCCAATCCGCCTCGACCGCCACGATCGAGAACCCGTGCTCTTCGATCAGGCGCCGCGTGATCGCGGCGCGCGCCCGGTAGAACTCTGACGTCCCGTGCGTCGCCTCGCCCAGAAGTACGACCCGCGCATCGGCGAAACGATCGAACAGACGCGCGAACGCAGGATCGCCGACATCGGGCAGCGGCTCGGCGGCCACCCTTATCAAATCCGAAATCGCGGCTTCGCTCGTCGCTGCCCTCACGATCCGTCTTTCCGCGCGCCCGACCGAATTCAACCGGATCGGCGTGCCGCCTGCGCCTTCTTGATGTTGCGTTGCCAAGCCCGCGTCTGCGCAGGCGTTGGCTTTTCGCTCTCGGGAATGTCGCGTCTCGGCTTTGCCCGGAAGCGGTCTCCGCCCAAATGGCGCGGCAGCGAGCCGAGGCTCTTCAGCACTTTCTGCGCCTCGCTTGTGTCCGCGATGAGCTTGCCGTCCTCCACGTGCGCATGCGCCTTCCCGATGAGCCACTTTTGTGTGTCCCACGAGCCGCCTTCGCGCCGGCCCGCAACGCGCTCGATGCCGCCGCGCTCGCCGACGTCTTGATTGCGGAAGGTCACGAATTCGGTTTTCGGCCGCACTTCGATGTGAAAAAAATCGCCCTTGCCGGTGGCGCCCGGCTTGCGGCGCGCAGTCCTCTTCGGCGGTGCCGCCTTCAGCGCGATCGCCGTTCGCTTCTTCGCTTCCCGTTTCGGCATGGCTCTACCTCCCGCCTTCTCGGCTATTTCCCTTGACGCTTGAAGAATTGGACCGCCCGTTCGTGTTTCTCGGCCGCCGCACGTGTCGGAAACGTGCCCAGGTTGCGCCGACGGCCCGTCTTGGGGTCCGTCTTGCGCGAGTAGAGGCGATACTGCCCGGATTTGAGCTTTCGGATCATGGCGGCATCCTTGCTCCTTTGCTCCGGCGGAACCTTGACTTAGCTCAACGCCGCGCAAAGGCATGTGGCCGAGATTTAGAACCTAACGGCCTGCCCTGCGTTAGGATTGCATGCAACCGACGGAGCCGCAGATCAAAACTCTCGAAGCGTTGCGCACCGCGGAAGCAAGGTGCACCCGTTGCCCGCTTTATCGGGATGCGACGCAAGTCGTGCCCGGCGAGGGCCCGGCAAAGGCGAAGCTGATGCTGGTGGGCGAGCAGCCCGGCGAGCGCGAGGATTTGGTCGGCCGCCCGTTCGTCGGCCCGGCGGGTCTCCTTCTCGACCGCGCGCTCGATGAGGCTGGCCTCGATCGCCATGAAATCTTCGTCACCAATGCGGTCAAGCACTTCAAGTTCGAGCCGCGCGGCAAACGGCGCATCCACAAACGCCCGAACAAATCTGAAATCGAACGCTGCAAATGGTGGAACGATTTCGAGCGCGCGATCGTCAAGCCGAAGCTCGTCGTCGCGCTCGGCGCGACTGCCGCGCAAAGCCTGCTGGGCCGCATCACGACGATCTCGAAGGTCCGCGGCGAGATCCTGACGACGGCCGACGGCAGCAGCCTGTGCGTGACGATCCACCCGTCCGCCCTGTTGCGGATCAAGGAAGCTAAAGACAAAGAACGGCAATATGGACAGTTCGTCGACGATTTGCGCGAATGCGCCCGCTTCCTGCGCGAGGCCGCGTGAAGCTCACGGCGCGCGCCCGAACAGCCGCCGAAGCTCGTCCTTCGCTCGCATGAGGGTCTTGCGCCGCGCGGCCGGCAGCT
This sequence comes from Micropepsaceae bacterium, assembly GCA_041477875.1. GTDB lineage: Bacteria > Pseudomonadota > Alphaproteobacteria > Micropepsales > Micropepsaceae > SZUA-430. The sequence goes on from JBGOVA010000064.1 coordinate 9,740, forward strand.
TCTTGCCGGCCCGGTTGATGTAGAACGTCAGCATCGACAGCGCGGAGCGGAACGGATCGGCCTTCCGCCGTTTGCTGCGCTCGGCGGAGCGTTTCAGCGACGCCGCAATCCGCCGTGCGCTCGTCCAGGTGAACACGCCGGCATCGAGATCGAGCGCGTTGCTCTCGCGCGTCACGCGGTTCGACCAATAACGCGGGTTCGCCTTTGCCATAGCGTCTGACATAGGCGCCGTTCGCGCGGCCGCCAAGACTTGAGTATCTATTCCTTCCGCCAGCGCGCCGCGGCGGCGTCGTCGCTGTCGCGCGCTTCGACCCAATGCTCGCCGGAAGCACGCAGCTCGTGCTTCCAGAACGGCGCGCGGGTCTTGAGATAGTCCATCAGGAATTCGGCTGCCTCGAATGCGGCGCGCCGGTACGGCGCGGCGGTCACGACCAGCACGATCCGCTCGCCGGGCTTGAGTTCGCCGACACGGTGCACGATCAGCGCGTCGTCGAGCGCCCAGCGCGCAAGCGCCTCGCGCTCGATGCGCTCGAGCTCGCGCTCCGTCATGCCGGGAAAGTGTTCCAGCGTCATGCTGGTCAGCTTCTCGCCGTGGCTCTCGCCGCGCACCAGTCCGACGAAACTCACGACCGCGCCGATATCGCTGCGTCCGCGATGAAGCTTGGCGATCTCCGCGCCCGGGTCGAAGTCTTCTTTCTGCACGCGGATCACGTCAGCCGCCCGTGACCGGAGGAAAGAACGCGACTTCGTCGCCCGCACGAACCGGCGCACTGAAATCGACATGTTCCTGGTTCACGGCGGCGCGCACCCGCTTCAAGTCCGCGAACGCGTCGGCATACCCGCCGCCTCGCGACTGCAACCACTTTACGAGCGAGGCCACGGTGGTTGCTTCGCCTGGCGCGTCGACAGTCTCCTCGCCGCGTCCGACTTTCTGCCGCACCCAGGCGAAATAGAGCAGCTTCACGACGCGCCCTTCACCTCGCGCGCGGGCTTGCGCACCGGTCGTGCATGCTCGCCCGACACGTGCGCGAGATTGGCTTGCACGTAACTGAGCCCGGTGTAGATCGTGAGCACCGCGGCGCCCCACAACGCGATGATGCCTGCTCGGTGCAAACCGCCCCACACATGCTCGATCGCAGGCGCGACGATCAACATCGCAAGCGCAATCACCTGTACGGCCGTCTTCAGCTTTGAGATGGACGACACCGGCACCTGAACGGCGATCGTCGCCAGGAACTCGCGCATGCCGGAGACGAGAATCTCACGCGCCAGAATGATCAGCGCCGGAATGATCACGAAGCCGCGGATGTCGTCCATGTAGACGAGCATGATCAACGCGGAAGAAATGAGCAGCTTGTCGGCGATCGGATCGAGCATCTGCCCCAAGCGCGATTCGGTGTTGTGCTTTCGCGCGATCCATCCGTCCGCATAGTCGGTGATCGCCGCGACCACGAACACGGCGAACGCGACCCAGCGTCCCGCCGGCATATCGAGCCAGAACGCGGCAACAAACGCGGGGACCAGGGCAATGCGCGCCAAGGTCAACAGGTTGGGGATATGGTCGCCCATGATTTGCACTCTAGCACGACGGGCGCGCGGTCAACCCTTGTCGTGAAAGTGATCGTAGATCTTTCGCGCGATCGCCTTGTTGATACCCTTAACCGACTCCAAATCCGATAGCCCCGCCTGCGTCACGGCCCGCCCCGAGCCGAAATGGTTGAGCAGCGCCCGTTTGCGAGAGGGCCCGATGCCCTCGATTTCATCAAGTGGCGAAGACGTCAGCGTCTGCGCCCGTTTCGCCCGGTGCGTGCCGATGGCGAAGCGATGGGCCTCGTCGCGCAGGCGTTGCAGATAGAACAGGACCGGGCTCTTGAATTCCAGTTGGAAGGGCTCGCGCCCCGGCATGAAAAATCGTTCACGCCCCGCATCGCGGTCGGGCCCCTTCGCGATCGCCACGAGCTTGACCCCGGAAACGCCTAGAGCCGCGAAAACCTCGCATGCGACGGAAAGTTGCCCTTGGCCGCCGTCGATCAAAACGAGGTCAGGCGCATTGCCCGGCTCGCGTTCATCATCGGCCGCCTTGTCGTCGAAGACAGGCGCCTCGCCTTCCGCCTCCGCCGCCTCTTCCTCCTGCTCCTTCATCAGGCGCTTGAAGCGCCGCGTCAGCACCTCGCGCATCATGCCGAAGTCGTCGCCCGGCGTCAGATCCGCGTTCTTGATGTTGAACTTGCGATACTCGCCTTTCACGAAACCTTCGGGTCCCGCAACGATCATCGCGCCGACTGCATTCGTGCCTTGGATATGACTGTTGTCGTAGACCTCGATGCGCCGCGGCGGTTCATCGAGCCCGAACGCTTCGGCAACACCTTCGAGCAGCTTCAGTTGCGAGGCGCTTTCCGCCATGCGCCGCGCCAGCGACTCGCGCGCGTTCATCACCGCCTGCGCCATCACCTCGCGCTTCTCGCCGCGCTGCGGATGAAGCACTTCGACGCGCCGGTCGGCCTTCACCGACAGCGCTTGCTCCAACAGATCGTAACCTGGAACGTCGTGGCTCACGAGCACCAGCTTCGGCGGATCGCGTTCGTCGTAGAACTGCGCCAAGAAACTATCGAGGATTTCCGGAACCTCGACCCCGCGATCATGTTTCGGGAAATAGGCGCGGTTGCCCCAGTTCTGACCCGAGCGGAAGAAGAACACCTGAATGCAGGTATGCCCGCCCTCCTGATGTGCAGCGAAAAGATCGGCCTCGTCGATCGTGTCCGGATTGATGCCTTGCTGAAGCTGCACATGCGCCAGCGCGCGGATGCGATCCCTGAATCGCGCCGCCTTCTCGAAATCGAGCGTCTCGGCCGCCGCTTCCATCTCCTTCGACAGTTCGCTCTTCACTTGCTGGCTCTTGCCTTGCAGGAAGTCGCGCGCCTGATCGACGAGATGGCGATAATCCTCGGGGGCAATCTTGGCAACGCACGGCGCCGAGCAGCGCTTGATCTGATAAAGCAGGCACGGCCGGGTGCGGCTCTCGAACACGGAATCCGAACAGCTGCGCAACAGGAACGCGCGTTGCAATGTGTTCAGCGTCCGATTGACCGCGCCGGCCGACGCAAACGGCCCGAAATAGTCGCCTTTGCGCGACTTCGCCCCGCGATGCTTGATGATCTGCGGCGCCTCGTGATCGCCCGTCACCAGGATATGCGGAAACGATTTGTCGTCGCGCAGCTGGATGTTGTAGCGCGGCTTCAGCCGCTTGATCAGATTGGCTTCGAGCAGCAGCGCCTCGACCTCGGACGCCGTCTGCACGAACTCCATCGTCGCCGTGTTCGCGATCATGCGCGCGATCCGCGCCGGCTGATCGAAAGGTTTCGTGTAGGCGACGACGCGTTTCTTGAGATTCGCAGCCTTGCCGACATAAAGCACGTCGCCGTTCGCCGCGATCATGCGATAGACGCCCGGCGCATTCGGCAGCCGCGTCAGATAATCGGAAATGACCGCCGCCCCCGTGGCCAGCAGCCCCGGCGCCTCGATCACGTCAGCTTGGTCGTTCTCACTCATCGCACCCAACTTGTCATCCCGGGCGTTAGTCGAGCCCAACTGCGAAGCAGTTGGTTGTGAGACTTATGACCCGGGACCCACGAGTGTCGACCTCTGAGTTTGCCACTCCTGGGTCCCGGATCGCTGACTTTTCCAACGAAACTAGCGCTTCGGGAAAAGTCGCGTCCGGGATGACAACAATTTTTGTTCAGCGCTCGGCCTCGCGCTCGATCTCGACGCCGACGGATTGCGCCTCCGCGATGACTTCCAGTTTTTCGATCCGCACGCGCGCGACTTTGACGCGCTTGTCGGCCAGACAATGCTCGGCGACGCGTTCGGCCAGTGTCTCGACCAGATTTAGATGGCCGCCCGCAAGGATCGCCTTGATGCCGTCGACCACCGCGCCGTAGTCGACGACATTGGCAAGCTTGTCCCCGACCTCGCCTTCCGTCTCCTCGACAGTCAGATCGACGTTGATGCGCACGGGCTGCATCTTGCCCTTCTCGCGATGGTGCACGCCGATATTCGCCTCGAGCTCGAGGTCGCGCACGAACACGTGCCGGATGCGTTTGCGCGCGTCGGCGATCCGCAAGGGATGGACGTTTGTGCGTTCGGTCATTCCGCCCCCGTCATTTGAACAAATCTTCCTGAGACCAAGCCAAATGCTGCCCGCTGTCGACGGCGATCATCTGGCCCGTCACCGCCGGAGCCGACAAGAGATAGTGCACGGCCCCGGCAATGTCTGCGGGCTCCGACGGCCGTTTCAGCAGCGTCGCCTGCACCTGGCGATCGAAATTGGCCTGGCTCTGCCTTTCCGCCTTCAGCGAAGGGCCAGGCGCCACCGCATTCACCCTGATCCGCGGCGCCAAGGCCTGGGCCAGCGTCTGGGTCAGCGTCCACAACCCCGCCTTCGACACCGTGTAGGACAGGAACTGCGGCGTCAGATTGATCACCGCTTGATCGACGATGTTGACGATGGCGCCATTCGCTCCGGCGGGCAGCTGCTTTGCGAATCCCTGGGACAGAACCAGCGGCGCGCGCAGATTGGTCTCGATATGCTTGTCCCAGGTCGCCCGCGTCGCCGTCTCGACGCGATCGTCTTCGAAAACCGAAGCGCAGTTGACGAGCGCCGTCAGCTCGCCCAGTGCGCCGGCCGCGCGCGGTACGAACGTCTCGACCTCGCTCTCCTTGGCGAGGTCGCCGTCGACGAGCGCCGCACGACGCCCGAGCGCTTTGACTTCGGCGGCAAGCGAGTCCGCCTCCGGCTTGCTCGAGCGATAATGGATCGCGATGTCGTACCCCGCGCCGGCGAGCTTGAGCGCGATCGCGCGCCCGAGCCGCTTTGCCGCACCGGTGATCAATACGGCGCTCATGCCTTCGCCTTCAGTTCGGTTTGTTTGCCGTAGGTTTTGAACTTCTCGATAACACGTGCCATCTCGCGCTCTGTCAGCAACTTGGGCCGCCCGATCTGCAAAGCGCGCGCGTACTGCGCGGCCAGGGTTTCGACCTCTCCCGCAAGCTCATGGGCTTTGCGCAAACTCTCCGCCACCGCGACCGCACCGTGATTGGCCAGCAAACACGCACGCCGCGCGCCAAGCGCCTTCACGGCATGGCGCGCCAGCTCTTCCGTCCCATAAGTAGCATAAGGCGCGCAGGCGATCTTATCGCCGCCCGCCTCCGCGACCATGTAATGAAACGCCGGAATACCGCGATGCAGACACGACAGAGCCGTCGCGTTGAGCGAATGCGTATGCACGATGGCGCCGACGTCGTCGCGCGCCTTGTAGATCGCCAGATGCACGCGCCATTCGCTGGAGGCGACGCGCTGCCCGGCCGCGACGCGCCCGTCCATGCGCACCTCGACGATATCGGCGGGCCGCATCTCGCCGTAGTGCATGCCCGTCGGCGTGATCAGCATCCCGCCGTCCACGCGCGCGGACACATTGCCGCTTCGCCCCGGCGACATCCCGCTCGACGACATGCGCTGCGCAGTGGAGATGATCTCCGCGCGCGTAGCGTTGACCGACGCGCTAGGAACGGTCGGCCGCTTGTGCAGAACGCGCGCAACGCGACGACGAACCGCCGTCCGCTTCATCGCGCCCGCTCCGGGAACAAGGGCTTGAGCCCCTCGCGCGTTGCCGGCGCCACGCCACGTTCTGTGATCAAACCGGTGACGAGCCGCGCCGGCGTCACATCGAACGCCGGATTCGCGGCGGCGCTCCCGGGCGCCGTGATCTCGACCGTCAGCACCTCGCCGCCCGTGGTGCGCCCCGTAACGTGCGTGATCTCGCGCCCGCTGCGTTCCTCGATCGGAATTTCTTTGACGCCGTCCGAAATCGTCCAATCGATCGTCGAGGACGGCAGCGCCACGTAGAACGGCACGTTGTTGTCGTGCGCGGCCAGCGCCTTCAGATAGGTGCCGATTTTGTTCGCCACGTCGCCCGACGCCGTGGTGCGATCCGTGCCCACGATGCACAGGTCGACTTCGCCGTGCTGCATGTAGTGCCCGCCCGCATTGTCGGCGATGATCGCATGCTTCACCCCGTGCGCGCCCAGTTCATATGCCGTCAGCGAGCCGCCCTGATTGCGCGGCCGCGTCTCGTCGACCCAGACATGGACGGGAATACCCTTGTCGTGCGCCATGTAGATCGGCGCAAGTGCGGTGCCCCAATCGACGCAGGCAAGCCACCCTGCATTGCAATGCGTCAGCACATTGACGCGCTTGCCCGATTTGCGGTTCGCAACGGCCTCGATGAGCTTCAGTCCGTGGCGGCCTATCGCTTCATTCGTCGCCACATCGTCGTCGCAAAGCTTCGCCGCGCGTGTGTAGGCCGCGGCCAAGCGCTCGCCCTTGGCGCGGTTGCGCACCGCGGCCATCATCTCGTCGAGCGCCCATTTGAGGTTCACCGCAGTCGGTCGCGTCGCGAGCAGCATATCGTACGCGCGCTCCAGCCCTTCGTCCGACGGATCGACACGCAGCGCCAAGCAAACGCCGTAGGCCGCCGTCGCGCCGATCAGCGGCGCCCCGCGCACCACCATCGTCTTGATCGCATCCGCCGCTTCCTCGACGCTTGCGAGCCGCTTCGTTGCGAACGCGAAGGGCAGCTTCGTCTGATCGATGACCTCGATCGACCAGCCGTCGGCCGCAACCCAGATCGTGCGGTACGGGCGGCCGTGGATTTTCATCTCGTTCTAATGCCCTTCGAACTCGACCAGCGACAGCACCTTCTTGCCGAGCTTCTCAAGCCGCTTGCGGCCCTTGAGCTCCGGCAGGTCGATGATGAAGCTGCACCCGACGACATTGCCGCCCGCCTTCTCGATCAGTTTGATTGCCGCCTCGGCCGTACCGCCCGTCGCGATCAAATCGTCGACGAGCAGAACGCTCTCGCCCTTCGCGACCGCGTCTTCGTGAATCTCGACCGTGTCGGTGCCGTATTCAAGGTCGTAGGTCTGCCCGATCGTCTTCCACGGCAGCTTGCCCTTCTTGCGCACCGGTACGAAGCCGACAGACAGCTGATGCGCGACCGCGCCCGCCAAGATGAACCCGCGCGCCTCGATCCCCGCGACCTTGTCGATACGCGTGCCCGCGTAAGGCTGCACCAGCAGGTCGACCGTCGTTCGGAATGCGCGCGCATTGCCGAGCAGCGTCGTCACGTCCCGGAACATGATGCCGGGCTTGGGATAGTCCGGAATGGTGCGGATGACCGATTTGAAATCCATGGGGGCTCAGACTTTCTTGAGAACGCGTCCTGCGACGGCGTCGAGTTTGGCGAAAAGGACGGGATCGCGCTTCTCCGGCGCCGTGATCAGCGCGGTGTCGAGCGTGTGTTCGATATCGAGCGGCGAAGGTTTGCGCTTAGGCCCGAGCTTCGGCGCCGCGCGCTTGAGGAGCGTGCGCGCGCGATCCGCGTTGTCGTTCAGAATGCGGATGACCTGTTCGACGGTCACGTGGTCGTGGTCCGGGTGCCAGCAGTCGTAGTCGGTGACCATCGCGACGATCGCGTAAGGCAGCTCCGCTTCGCGCGCGAGCTTGGCTTCCGGCATCGCCGTCATGCCGATCACGCTGCAACCCCATGAGCGGTAGAGATTCGACTCGGCCAGCGTCGAAAACTGCGGCCCCTCCATCGCGAGATAGGTCCCGCCGACGACGTGTTTGATCCCCGCCTCGCGCGCGGCGTCCCCCAGCGCGCCTTGAAGCTTCGGGCAAATCGGATGCGCGAGCGACACATGCGCGACGAAGCCCGGCCCGAAGAACGACTTCTCGCGCGCGAAGGTGCGGTCGATGAATTGGTCGGCGAGCACGAACGTGCCCGGCGCCAGCTCTTCCTTGAACGAACCGCACGCCGAAACAGAAATCACGTCGGTCACGCCCGCGCGCTTCAGCGCATCGATATTGGCGCGATAGTTGATGCTGGTCGGCGAGTGCACGTGCCCGCGCCCGTGGCGCGGCAGGAACACCATGTCGACGCCCGCAAGCCGCCCGAACAACAGCTCGTCCGACGCCTCGCCCCACGGCGAGCGCACGCGCTCCCAGCGCGCGTTCTCGAGCCCGTCGATGCCGTAGACGCCGCTACCGCCGATCACACCAAGGACAGTATTGCTCATGGCAACAGCCGCGCCTCCGTCGAAAGCGGCGCTTTGTATCACTTGAGCGGGGGCGCGCAATTGGTTTCACTTGTCCCAGGCTGGACGCGAGGGGCACTGCCGCCGAAATAGGCAGAAAGCGAGGGGCCGGGCGATGAAATCTCAAGCAAAGGACTTGGCGACGCTCAAGCGTTTGGAGGGCCGCCTGCAGCTTCCCTCCGTTCGCACGTCGCGCAAGCAACTCGATCAGTTGCTCGCGAACGAGTTCGTGGAGTTCGCGAGCTCCGGCAAGGTCTTCAACAAGCGCCAAGTGATCGCGGCAATCCTGGCCGATCCGGCCAGCAGCCGGCCGCGCTACGCGACCATGCAGAGTGTGAAGCTCACGCCGCTCGCCGACGATGTTGCCTTGCTCACCTATCGAAGCTCAAAATCGCAGCCGGGAAACCCGCATTCGGTGCGGGCGCATCGCTGCTCGATTTGGAAACGGATCGATGGCCGCTGGCAAATGGTGTTTCATCAGGGAACGCCTTTGGGGCGTTCCCCGAACGAACGACCCTAGTGCTCGACGTCGCGCCACACGCGCTTGTAGGCGAAGTAGAGCAGGATCGCGAGCGCGGCGAGGAAGATCATGACCTGCACGCCGAGCTGCTTGCGCTCTTCGAGCTTGGGCTCGGACGCCCAGGTGAGGAACGCGACGACATCCTTTGCCATCTGCTGCTTCGTGGCCGGCGGATTGCCTTCAGGCCACGTCACCTGGCCGTCGGACGTCAACGGCTCTGGCATCGTGATCTGCCAGCCTTGGAAGTACGGATTGTAGTTCAACCCCGGCAGCATCTTGGGGGCAAACTCAGCCGGCGGATCGGAAAATCCGGTCAGCAGCGCATAGGCGTAATCGGGCCCGCCCTCGCGCGCCTTGATGATAACCGAGAGGTCGGGCGGCAAGGCGTTGCCGTTCGCCGCGCGCGCCGCGTTCTCGTTCGGATAGGGCGAAGGGAAGTGATCTGCGGTCGTCCCCGTGCGCTCCGTCTCCTCGCCCTTGTCGTCGGTCGTCGGGAACTTGAAACTCGCGGCAAGTGCCTTGGCTTGCGCCTCGCTGAACTCGGGTCCGCCCGGTTGCGAAAGATTGCGGAACGCCACCAGATGCATGCCGTGGCAGGCTGAGCAAACTTCCTTGTAGACCTGATAGCCGCGCTGCAGCTGCTGGCGATCGAATTTGCCGAACGGCCCGGTCCACACCCACTCTTGTTCTTCCGGATGTTTTGCGTCGCCCTCCTTCGGCTCCGCCAGTGCCGCACCCGCGAAGCCGAGCATGAGAACGATTGCGAGAAGAGCTCTGATCATCATGGTCATCGCTCCTACACGCGCGTTTCTGGCGCACGCGCCGCCATCGGCATTGCGGCCGCGCCGCCGTTCTTTGCAAGCACCGCCTTCGCAATGCTTTCAGGCACCGGCAGCGGCGTTTCGATAAGCCCGATCACGGGCATCAGCACCAGGAAATGCACGAAGTAGTAGAGCGTGCAGAGTTGTGCGAGCAGCAATTTCCCGATCGGGAATTCCAGTCCCACCCAGGGCAGCGGAACGTTGCCGTCGTCCGCCGTCTGCGCGCCGAGATAGCCGAGGATCAGGATGATGACCATCAGGATCCAGAACAACGCCTTGAAGGTCGGACGAAACTTTGCCGACCGCACGCGCGAGGTGTCGAGCCACGGCAGGAACGCCCACACGAAGATGGCGCCGAACATCAAGATGACGCCGAGGAGCTTGTCCGGCACGGACCGCAGAACCGCGTAGAGCGGCAGGTAGTACCACTCAGGCACGATGTGCTGCGGCGTCACCAGACGGTTGGCTTGGATGTAGTTGTCCGCGTGCCCAAGCGCATCCGGGTTGAAGAAGATGAAATAGCTGAAGAACAGCACGAACACGACCAGCGCGAACAAATCCTTGGCCGTATAATACGGATGGAAGGGTACCGTATCGCCGGGCCCCTTCGCGTCGATCCCGAGCGGATTGTTGTTGCCGGGCACGTGCAGCGCCCAGATGTGCAGCACCACGACGCCCGCGATCACGAACG
>JBGOVA010000231.1:0-6124 GCA_041477875.1 Micropepsaceae bacterium
GTCCGGCAAACCGGATGCGTTAATGGAGATCGATCGTCGCGCGCCGGTTCTGCGGCTCCTTCACGTTGTCGCCGGTCTGAACCAGAAGCTCGCTCTCGCCCTTGCCCGAGGTCGTGATCTTGTCGGCAGGGATACCTTGCCCGACCAGACCCTTCTTCACGGACGCCGAGCGGCGCAACGACAGCGCGTCGTTGTATTTGTTCGAGCCGACGGTGTCGGTGTGCCCGACCACCAGGATCGTCACCGAGCCTTGCTCCTTCGCGGCCACGGCCGCCTCCTTGATGACGTCGAGCGCTTCGGGCGTCAGGTTCGATTTGTTGAACCCGAAGAACACGATGAACTGCTTCACCTGCTCCGGCTCCGGCGGTGGCGGCGGGGGAGGCGCGGGCGGCGGCGGCACTTCGTCCGCATAGAGGTCGTAGCGCAACCCGACCGTGACCGTGTGCTTCTCAAGGTCGTCGAACGAATACGCCTCGGTCGCGCGGCCGTTGAAATCGGAATACTGGGGATCGTTCACGTGCAGATAACGATAGGTCAGCGTCAGATCGAGCCGATCGTTGAGCGCATAAGTGAGACCCGCGATGCCCTGGTAAGCGAACGACGTATCGTCGTCATCCCCGAACAGGCCGTCGTCGATTTGCGAGAAGTCGGCGCCGGCGCCGGCGCCGAGGGTGAAGTACATCTTCTCGCTCACGGGAATGTCGTAGAGGACGTTCACCATTGCGGTGTATTCCGTCAGCTCGCCGCTGCGTATCGTCGGCGCAAACTTGCCGCCGAAGAACGTGTCGGTATCGTTCTGGCGATAGCCGAATTCGCCTTCGATGCGCCAATTGCTGTCGAATGAATAACCGACCGTGCCCAGCCCGGCCCAGCCCGTGTCGAAACTCATAGTGCCGGTAAAAACCGGGAACCCAGACGGCGGGTTGCCGATGTCGTACGCAAAGCTCGTATCGTCAATCCAATTCGCGCCGGCCTCGAGACCGACATACCAGCCTTGATGGTGCGCGCTCGACTGCGACGCGGCGCTGATCGACAACGCCGCAACCGTGCCAAGCAAGATTATTTTCGATTTCATGAAGAACCCCTATCGAACTGGGCGCTGCGGAGGGGGCAGCGCCGCCCCAGTCGAGGCGTTTAGTTAGCAGCGTTCATCGATGGGTCAATGCAAAAAGCGTAGGTTCTATCTAGAAAATCTTTCGCCTGCCGCACGTTGACGCAGAATTGGATTGATCGAGCGTCCACTGCCCGTTTTGCGTGCAGGAATGCACTCCTAATGAAGTACTCCGTTCGGATATGGAACCTGCGCGACACGCGAGCGAAGGGCCCAACACAACAACCGCGAGTGTTATCCCGCGGCTGCTGTTCGTCCGTGTCCGAACGAATGAGCCGTGCGATCGCTCGGCTGCGTTCGATGTGCGCAAGACTTTGGTTAAGCGGCTTCGCTCAACGTTTTCCCTTGGGCGGCGATGTCGCCGCCGGTGATCAAACGCACGCCGCGTTGATAGGTCACATACGACCATGCCCAACTGACGGCGACGAAGAAGCGGTTGCGAAATCCGATCAGGAAATAGACGTGCGCGACCGACCAAATCAACCAAGCGAAGAAGCCCGTGAATCGCACGCGCCCCAAATCGACGACGGCCTTCGAGTGGCCGATCGTCGCCAAGTTGCCGTAGTCGGCATAGCGGAAGGGATCGGGCAGGGTGGCGCCCATCGCGTGCGCTGCGATCAGTCGCCCGACATAGGCGCCCGCTTGCTTGGCTGCGGGCGCGACGCCCGGCAGCATCGCGCCATCGGCGCCTTTGAATGCGGCGGTGTCGCCGATCACGAATACATCCGGATGATCGGGCACCGAGAAATCGGGATTGACGATCACGCGTCCCGCGCGATCCGACACGGCCTTGAGCCACTCGCCGGCTGATGACGCACGCACGCCCGCGGCCCAGATCACGGTTTTCGCCGCGATCGGCGTCGTGCCGACCATCGCGCCGTCCGCCGAAATGTCGGTGACCGGCGCGCCGAGCTGAACTTCGACGCCCATCTTCTCGAGCGCGCGTTTCGCTTCTCGGGACAGAGCTTCCGGAAAACTCGGCAGCACGCGCGGCCCTGCTTCGACCAGGATGATGCGCGTGCAGCGCGGTGTGATGGACCGGAAGTCGGCGGTGATCGATTTGCGCGCGAGCTCGGCGATCGCGCCCGCCATCTCGACGCCCGTGGGACCGCCGCCCACGATCACGAACGTCAACAGCGCGCTGCGCTTGGCCTGATCGGTCTCGCCTTCCGCGCGCTCGAACGTGAGCAGGATCTTGGCCCGCACCCGCGTCGCGTCGTCCACGGTCTTGATACCCGGCGCGTTCGCCTCCCACTGATCCTTGCCGAAATAGCTGTGGCGCGCGCCGGTGGCGATCAGCAATTGATCGTAGGGAACGCTCCGCCCGCCGGTTGTGCGCACGACTTTCTTGGTCGTATCGACGCCGCTCACTTCATCGAGCACGACGCGCGTATTCGCCTGTGAGCGAACGATGCTGCGAATGGGTTGTGCAATTTCCGCCGGCGACAGCGATGCCGTCGCGACTTGATAGAGCAGCGGCTGAAACAGGTGATAGTTGTGCTGATCGATGATCGTCAGATCGACCGGTGCGCGCGCGAGCGCTTTCGCCGCCGCCAGGCCGCCGAATCCGGCGCCGACGATGACGACTTGAGGTCGTTTGGCTTTAGGGGAATCGGTCACGTGGGCAAGCTCCCGCTCGAGTGTTGATATAGGTGCAAGCCGGAGCCGGGTCACGCCCAACGGGCCGATCGCGCCTAGGCTTTCGGCGCCCATTCACAGCCTTGCCATTTGTCCGCCGTTGCGCCGCCCGCGCGCTTGCCGCATCTTTTCGCGGGTGATTCTCCGCCATAAGGTGAGAGAGGGAACGCTGATGGCAAGCCCTTCCGAATTCGCTGTGAAGCACGGCCTGGCGACGGCCGGCGCAATTCCGATGACGGTCGCAACGAACTGGTATCTCGAAACGTTGAGTGCCGCGGGCATCGCGCTCGTCTTCTTGTTGTTTCTCGCCGTGTTCAACGGCGCCGCCGCATTGATCGGGTCGGGCCGCAAGGCACCCTGAGGCGAGCTCTCGAATAGAAGGTCTGGGTGATGCACGGATTTCGGCCGGGCCTCCTTGTGGGCTTCGTTTTTCTCGCCGTGTTCGGCGCGAGCTACGCCTATCTGCGATTTACCGCGCCACCGCTTCCGGCAGCTGCACCGCCTGCGCCACCGGCAAGCGAAGTCTCCGCCGTGCCGCCGGGAATCGGTCAAGGCGCGCCACCGCCAATGCCGCTACCGGCGGAGCCGCCGCCGAGCGCCGAATCATCGGCACCGGACAACACCGACATCGCCGCTATCGAGCCCGGCGCAGGGATGCCGCCCGCTGCGACCGCTGACCCGCCGGGCGGTGGCGTTCCGTACGCGCCAAGTTCGACGGCCCCAAATTCGACTGCCGCGGGTGACATGCCGCCGCCCAGCTATACGAATGAAGGTACGAGTTACTCGAACGGAGATAGCGGCTCGAGCGGCTCGAGCAGCTCGAGCGGAGACGGCGGTGCGTCCTTGCCCCCCGCATACGATGTGCCGCCACCACCTCCGCCTCCCGCTGCTGCAATGCCGCCCGCCGCGCATGATCCGGCACCTATGCCGACCGCGATGCCGCCGGCCGGCGCCGCCGATCCGCCCGTGTTGCCGAAGGGCAAGAAAGTCCTGAGTTACTTCCAGCAAACGAAGACCGAAGTCGACACGAGCAAGGCCTTCGGCTTTGTGCTGCTGCCGAAATCGGCCGTCACCGCGGAAGAGAAACAGATCCAGAAACAGTTCTGCCAGATCGTCCTTGCGAGTCTCGACTACATGACGCCGGGCGCCGTTGCGGCGGCCGGTCCGCGCAGCGACATCCTGGCGACCTACTGGCCGATCGTCGCCTCGCGGCGGCCGCTCGAAATCAACGCCGCGTTCGAGGACCGCAACTGCGATCAGCTCTTGGCGTGGTACGACCACAAACTCGCGCGCAGCCTCGCGACCAAGGCGGGCGTCGCCGGACTGACCGGCCCATTGCTGATCACCTGGCCCTCCGAAGGCGCGTCCGGCGAGGAAGCGCGCAACCCGCTGATCGTCGATTTCTCGAAGGCCAACTACGAGCACGCGACCAAAACGCTGCAATATTGGTTCCGCCAACTTCGCGGCCGGCCCGAGCTTTGGACCGACCGCATCCGCGAAGGCACCATCCGCGCCGAACTCGCCGACGCTGTGAACGACACCGCCGGCGTGGTGCTAGCAGTGCTTTACGGAAAATGGGACAGCGTGAACGCGGTCGCGACGAATTAGACTAGAAGAGCGCGTCATGGCCGGGGCCTGACCCGGCCCGCTGCGGCCTTGCGGCGGAAATTCGCCGTGTTTGCGACGCCCGACACCGCTATATTCCGGCCTGCACTCACCCGAGAACTCGATGACCCGCGCCGAGCACCTGGAAATACTATCCGCGCTTGAGAAGAAGATCCTGTGGCTCGCGACCTGGACCATCCACAACGCGAACCATTTGCGCGACAACGACGACGGGCTGAAAGTCGGCGGCCATCAGGCGTCGTCGGCCTCGCTCGCCTCGATCATGACCGCGCTTTATTTCGCGGTGCTGCGTCCGGAAGACCGCATCGCCGTCAAACCGCACGCGAGCCCGAACTTCCACGCGATCCAATATCTGCTGGGCCAGCAGACGCAGGAAAAGCTCGCGAACTTTCGCGGCTACAAAGGCGCGCAAAGCTACCCATCGCGCACCAAGGACATCGACGATGTCGACTTCTCGACCGGCTCGGTGGGTCTGGGCGTCGCCCAAACGCTCTTCTCCTCGCTCGTTCAGGATTATGTGCGCGCGCACGGCTGGGGCACCCACAAGCCCGAAGGTCGCATGGTCGCACTTATCGGCGATGCGGAGATGGACGAGGGCAACATCTTTGAAGCCTTGCTCGAAGGCTGGAAGCACGGTGTGCGCAACACCTGGTGGATCGTCGACTACAACCGCCAGAGCCTCGACGCCGTCGTGCGCGAAGGCCTGTGGTCGCGCTTTGAATCCATGTTCCGCAATTTCGGCTGGGACGTCGTCATCCTGAAATACGGCACACTCCTCGAAGCTGCGTTCAAGGAGCCGGGCGGCGAAAAACTGCAGCAATGGATCGACGGTTGCCCGAACCAACTCTATTCCGCGCTCACCTACCAAGGCGGCGCCGCGTGGCGCAAACGCCTGCTTGACGACATCGGCGACCAGGGGCCTGCGACGCGCCTGATCGAGAAGCGCACAGACGCCGAACTCGCGGCACTGATGACAAATCTCGGCGGCCACGATCTGCCGTCGCTGCTCGACGCCTTCGAGAAGATCGATCACGACCGCCCGACGTGCTTCATCGCCTACACGATCAAAGGCTACGGCCTGCCGTTCCAGGGCCACAAAGACAATCACGCGGGCCTCATGACGCCCACGCAGATGGAAGCCTTCCGCAAATCGATGAACGTGCGCGAAGGCCACGAGTGGGACCACTTCGAAGGCTTATCTCTGCCCGAGAAGAAGCTGAGCAATTTCCTCGCGCAAATTCCGTTCGCGCGCGAAGGCCGCCGCCGCTTCACCGCCGCGCATATCGACGTGCCGCCGGCGCTCAAAGTGCCGATCCAAGGCGCGATGTCCACGCAGGCGGGCTTCGGCAACCTCTTGAACGAACTCGGTCGCGGACAAAGCGAACTCGCGGCACGCATCGTGACCTGCTCGCCCGACGTGACCGTCTCGACCAATCTCGGCGCCTGGGTCAACCGCCGCGGCCTCTTCGCGCGCGAAGCCCTCGCCGACACGTTCAAGAAGGAGCGCATCCCCTCGACCTTCAATTGGGAATTCGGCCCGAAGGGCCAGCACATCGAACTCGGCATCGCCGAGATGAATCTCTTCATCCTGCTCTCCGCGCTCGGCCTCTCGCATTCGCTCAACGGCGAGCGTTTGATTCCCATCGGCACGCTCTACGACCCCTTCATCGCGCGCGGCCTCGATGCGCTGAACTACGCCTGCTATCAGGACGCCCGCTTCATCATCGTTGCGACGCCTTCCGGCATCAC
>JBGOVA010000313.1:0-3227 GCA_041477875.1 Micropepsaceae bacterium
GAAAGACCCCGTGACCAAGCGCGTCAAGGAGATCAATTCGATCTACATGATGTCCCACTCGGGTGCCCGCGGTTCGCCGACCCAGATGAAGCAGCTCGCCGGTATGCGCGGCCTCATGACAAAACCGTCGGGCGAGATCATCGAAACGCCGATCATCTCGAACTTCAAGGAAGGTCTGACCGTTCTCGAGTACTTCAACTCGACCCACGGCGCGCGCAAGGGTTTGGCCGACACGGCGCTGAAGACGGCGAACTCGGGCTATCTGACGCGTCGTCTCGTCGACGTGGCGCAGGACTGCATCATCATGCAGGACGATTGCGGCACGAAGCTCGGCATCACGGTTGCAGCCGTTCTCGACGGCGGCAACGTGGTTGCGACCTTGGGCGAACGCACCCTGGGCCGCACGACGGCCGAGGACATCAAGGACCCCGCGACCAACAAGACGCTCGTCAAGCGCAACGAAGAGATCACCGAAGACAAGGTCGAGATCATCGAGGCGGCGCACGTGCCGAAGGTCAAAATCCGCTCGGTGCTGACGTGCGATCTGAAGTCGGGCGTTTGCGCGAAGTGCTACGGACGCGACCTCGCGCGCGGCACGCCGGTCAATTCCGGCGAAGCCGTGGGCGTCATCGCGGCCCAATCGATCGGCGAGCCGGGCACCCAGCTCACCATGCGCACCTTCCACATCGGCGGCGCGGCCCAGGTGGCCGAGACGTCGTTCTTGGACGCAAGCCACGACGGCAAGGTCAAGATCGTCAACCGCAACGTCGTGAAGGACTCCTCTGGTCTCTTCCGCGTCATGGGCCGCAACAGCCAGGTCCTCATTCTGGACGACAACGGCCAGGAGCGCGCGAGCTACAAAGTGCCGTTCGGCGCGCATCTGAAGTTCGACGAAGGCGATCGCGTCAAGCGCGGCGAACGCATCATCGAATGGGATCCCTACACCATCCCCATTCTGACCGAGCGTGCGGGCATCGTGAAATACGAAGGCCTCGTCGAGGGCATCTCCTTGAAGGAAGTGACGGACGAATCGACCGGCATTTCCAACAAGGTCGTTCTCGACTGGCGCTCGAACCCGCGCGGCGGCGACTTGCGTCCTGCAATCTCGCTCCGCGACAAGAAGGGCGATGTCATCAAGCTCTCGAACAAGTCCGAAGCGCGCTACTTGTTGTCGGTCGACGCCGTTCTGTCGGTCGACGAAGGCGCCGAGATGAAGGAGGGCGACATCCTCGCCCGTATCCCGACCGAAGGCGCCAAGACGCGCGACATCACGGGCGGTCTGCCGCGCGTGGCGGAACTCTTCGAAGCGCGCAAGCCCAAGGACCACGCGATCATTGCGGAAGCCGACGGCTGGGTCGAATTCGGCAAGGACTACAAGAACAAGCGTCGCGTGATCCTGAAGCCGAAGAACGACAAGGAAGAGCCGGTCGAGTACTTGATCCCGAAGGGCAAGCACATCTCGGTCGCGGAAGGGGACTTCGTCGAGAAGGGCGACTTCATCCTGGACGGCAATCCGGCACCTCACGACATCCTGCGCATCAAGGGTGTCGAGGCGTTGGCGGCCTATCTCGTCCAAGAGATCCAGGAGGTCTATCGCCTGCAGGGCGTGAAGATCAACGACAAGCACATCGAGGTCATCGTCCGTCAGATGCTCCAGAAGGTGGAGATCGAGGACGGCGGCGACACGACCTTGGTCCAAGGCGAGCAGCTTGATTTCATTGAGTACGAGGAGATCAACGCCAAGGCGAAAGCCGAAGGCATCAAGCAAGCGGTGGGCAAGCCTGTGCTCTTGGGCATCACCAAGGCCTCGCTGCAGACGCGCTCGTTCATCTCGGCGGCGTCGTTCCAGGAAACCACCCGCGTCCTTACCGAAGCGGCGGTTTCCGGCAAGGTCGATACCTTGGACGGCTTGAAGGAGAACGTCATCGTCGGCCGCCTCATCCCGGCGGGAACCGGCGGCATGATGACCCGCATGAAGCAAGTGGCGGCCGATCGCGACAAGGCGATCCTCGCGGCGCGTCAAGCGGCTTTGCCCGCGCCCGCGCCCGTCCCGGCCCCGACCAGCAACGCGGCCGAATAGCCAGCTCACGATCAAACGAAAAAGGCCGGGCAGGGTGCCCGGCCTTTTTCGTTAGAAGTCCGGGCGCACCGGGTGGTCGGCGACGATCGCCTTGCCGTCGGAGAGCGCCTTCACGGAATGAGCCGTGTTCCGAGGCACGATCGCAACCATCCCCGGCCCCGCGCGCTGCGCAATGCCGTCGATCGTGACCTCGAGCTCGCCTTCAAGGATGTGCCAGACCTCTTCTTGCAGGTGGTCGTGCTCATGGATCGTCGAACCGGCGTCGAATTCCCAGTGCGCGAAGGTCATGCTGGGCGAACTGAAGATCCGCCCCCGCCACCCCGGGCGCTTTTCGATGACTTTCAGCTCCTGGGTATCGATAAAGGGCACGGCCGTTCCTTCCCGAATGACGGCATTTTAGCACGTCGAAACCGGGTCAGTTCCGGCCCGTGACCGCTGCGACAGAATATTTCGCCAGAATTGTTGACTACACCTAATCGCGCAGGTAGAACCCGCCCCTCATTCGACGGCTGGCCGTAGGGAAATTCCCTAGACGCACCCGCGTTGTCCAATGAGTCAGGTTTGAACGCACGACCCTTCGGGCCTCCCCGAACGGTCCTCTGCACGTTGAACCAAGCGCCGCAGGGGATTGTGCACGAACCCCCGCGAGCGCTTTGCGCGTTTTGAGCATTTCGTGCGCCCGAAAGATGAGTGAAACGAACCCGGCATGCCGACGATCAACCAGCTGATCCGCAAACCGCGCCGTCCGAACCTCCGTCGTACGAAGGCGCCGGCGCTGCAGAGCTCGCCGCAAAAGCGCGGCGTGTGCACCCGCGTCTATACGACGACGCCGAAGAAGCCGAACTCGGCCCTTCGCAAGGTCGCGCGCGTTCGCCTGACGAACCAGATGGAAGTGATCAGCTACATCCCCGGCGAAGGCCACAACCTTCAAGAACACTCGGTCGTGCTGATCCGCGGCGGTCGCGTAAAAGACCTGCCCGGCGTGCGCTACCACATCGTGCGCGGCACGCTCGACTGCGGCGGCGTCGGCGACCGTCGCCAAGGTCGGTCGAAGTACGGCGCCAAACGGCCGAAGGGTTAATCATGTCCAGACGAGCACAAGCCCCCCGCCGCAGTTCGCTGCCGGATCCGAAGTTCGGTAACGCAA
>JBGOVA010000027.1:0-28407 GCA_041477875.1 Micropepsaceae bacterium
ACCGCCGCAAAGACGGGCCTGCGGATCGAGATCTCGTAGAGGTTCACGAGCGCGGACCGGCAGCTTCGCCGCCGCCTTTGTCGTTGCCCTTGTGTTCGCTCTCTTTGGGTCCCGCGATCTTCACGCCGGCGCCGGGCCTCAAGCGGATGGTGCCGTCGACGACGACCTTCTCGCCGGCCTTGAGCCCGCTCACGATCTCGACGATGCCCGGAATGCGCGTCCCGATCTTCACCTCGCGCCGCTCGGCCTTCATGTCGCCCGCCACGACGTAGACGTATTGCTGATCGTTGAGCGGCACCAGCGATTGCTCGGGCACGGAAAGCGACACCCGCGGGTTCTTGAGCACCGATACCGTGATCAGCATGCCCGACCTCAGCACGCCGTCGCCGTTCGGGATCTCGGCCCTGACCGCGACCGCGCGCGACACCGGATCGACGCGCGTGTCGATGCCCACGACTTTGCCGGCGAAGACGCGGCCGGGATAAGCCTCGACGCCTGCGCGGATCGGCATGCCGACCGACAGCGCGCCCAGAAACACTTCCGGCACCGTGAAGTCGACCTTGATGAGCGAAATATCGTCGAGCGTCGTGATGATGTCGCCGGGCTTGACGAGCGAGCCGACGCTGACGCGCCTGAGGCCCAAGACGCCCGCGAACGGCGCCTTGATCAACCGGTCCGTCACGCGCGACTCGAGCGACCTGACCTTGGCCGCGGCGCTATCGCGCGCCGACACGGCCTGGTCGAGCAGCGCCTTGGTCGCAAAGCCCTTGGCCGAAAGCCCGTTGGCGCGGTCGAAATTCAGCTTCGCTTCGTTGAACTCGGCACGCGCCGCGGCAAGGTCGGCCGACTGCTCGCGGCTCGTCAGTTCGGCCACCACGAAGCCCGCCTCGACCTGCTGCCCGCCCTCGAAGTTCAGCGCGCCGATCGTCTCGGTCGCCTTCGCCGTCAGCTCGATGCTCTCGTTCGCCTTCGCCGTCCCGATCGCTTCGATCACGTCGACGAAGTCATGCGAGCCGACCGGCGCGACAGTGACGAGCACGGCTTGCCTGCCGCCCTCGTCGCCGCCTTTGCCGCTCGGCGCGAGAAAGAATTCGAAATAGACGGCT
This sequence comes from Micropepsaceae bacterium, assembly GCA_041477875.1. Classification (GTDB taxonomy): domain Bacteria; phylum Pseudomonadota; class Alphaproteobacteria; order Micropepsales; family Micropepsaceae; genus SZUA-430. The sequence goes on from JBGOVA010000027.1 coordinate 1,107, forward strand.
GCGGCGACGACAGCCGCGAACGCGCACAAAAACAGAAACGTACCGAGCGTTCTCATAAGCCTTACGGGGAACCTTGTGCGCACGCGAGCAAGGTCAAGGCCGCTCCCTCGCCGCGAGACGCGCCCGATCCCCTACCCAAGGGCGAATATACGTCGCGAAAATGAAGCATTCGTGCCACAGTGCCCCGAACTGTTAACGTCCGTAAACGAATGAACGCGCGAGTGCCCGTGGCGGCAACTTTTTTCTTGTCGCAAATTGTCGCTGGAACCTAGGCAGCAATGGCCATTGGGCAATTGTGACGTGAACGTGAATGGCCTCTCTCATCGTGTTGCCCTTCCCCCCTCGAGGGGGAAGCTGTCGCGCGCGAGCGCGACGGATGGGGGGCCGGTGCCACGCGCTGAAGTGGCCCCCCATCAGACGCGCCTTCGGCGCGCCAGCTTCCCCCTCAAGGGGGGAAGCGCAAGGTTCTTCCTTTTACACTGTCCCCACATCCTCCTCACCCTCGCCTTCCTTTTCCCCCTCCTCCACGCAACGGCCTTCGCCGCCCCCGTCGTCCTCCATCGCGGCAACCCGGTCGAACCCGACACGCTCGACCCGCAGAAGAGCACTATCGACTACACGGTCGCGATCGGCATCGATCTCCTCCTGGGGCTCACCCAAGGCGACGCCGACTTCCAGGCGACGCCCGGCGCCGCGGAAAGCTGGACCGTCTCGCCCGACGGCCTCGTCTACACGTTCAAGCTCCGTCCGGGTCTGGTCTGGTCCGACGGCGTGCCCCTGACGGCGGACGACGCCGTCTATGCGCTGCGCCGCTACGTGACGCCCGCGACCCTGTCGCCGAACGCCTTCCTCGCCTTCAAGATCAAGAACGCGCCAGAGATCCAGGCCGGCAAGCTGCCGCCGGAAAAGCTCGGCGTGCGCGCGCTCGACGCCCGCACGCTGGAGATGACGCTCGCCGCCCCCAATCCGAACTGGCTCAACGTGCTCGCCGAACCGCAATTCGCACCGCTGCCGCGCCACATCCTGGAAAAGCACAAAGGCGATTGGGCGAAGCCCGGCATCATGGTGTCGTCGGGCGCCTATACGCTCGCCGAGTGGCGCTCGGGCGATCACGTGCGCCTGGTCAAGAACCCGAACTTCTACGACGCCAAAAACGTACAGATCGACGAGGTGACCTACTACCCGACGGAGGACGACGCCGCGGCGCTGAAACGCTTCCGCGCCGGCGAACTCGACGTCAACGCGCGCTTCTCCTCGACCGAGCTTGCCTGGCTCAAGAAGAACATGCCGGCCGCTGCCCATGTCTCGCCGGCCGCCTGGGGCACGCGCGTTGTCATCAACCTCACGCTGAAGAAGTTCGCCGACCCGCGCGTGCGCCGCGCGCTGGCCTTGGCCCTCGATCGCGAAGCGATCGTAACGAAGGTCCTGCGCACCGGCGAGGTGCCCGCCTACGGCATCATGCCCCCGGTGGCGCCGGGTTACACGGGCGCCGTGCTCGACTTCAAGGCAAAGCCGATGGTGGAACGCCTGGCCGAAGCGCGCGCGCTGCTCAAGGCCGCCGGCTACACGCCCGCCAACCCTCTCTCCTTCGTCCTGAGCCAGCGCGCGGGGGCCGCCAACAAGCGCGTCGTCGTCGCGGTGCAGAACATGTGGGCGCAGATCGGCGTGAAGACGGAGCTGCGCTTCTCCGACGTCAGCATGTACTACGACGAACTGCGCAAACAGAACTACGAGGTCGCGCTCACCGGCGCCGCATGGCCGCCCGACCCCGAGCATTTCTTGAGCGACTTCTATTCGACGAACCCGCAAAACTATCCGCAGTACAAGAGCAAGGCCTACGACGACGCGATGACCGCGGCGGGCCTCATCCCCGACCGCGCGCCCCGCTATGCCGCCTTCCAAAAGGCCGAAGCCATCGCGCTCGCCGACTTGCCGATCATCCCGCTTTATTTCAACACCAACACCGCGCTCGTCGCGCCGACCGTGAAGGGCTACCGCGACAACGGCCGCGACCTGCACCCCACGCGCACGCTCAGGATCGAGAAGTGAAGTGGCGCGAATGACACCGCTGGGCCAATTCGGAATGGTGCCGCGGATTACTCAGCGGGCATCGCCACTTCAAGCGCTTCGCATGGCGTGACCGGGTCGATGACGTAGTCCGCGCCGGCAGGAATCACGCAGGAGTCGTCCGCCTCCAATGTGTGTGCGCCGAGCGCCTTGCTGCGCAGCTGCAGCCGACCCTCGAGAACCGCCAAGAAAAGAAACTCGCCATTGTGGAGACGCGCCGTGGGGTCCGTCACCTCCGCGCCCGCTGTGGACGTGACACGCAACACGCGCACGCCGGCGAGACCATCCGTCGCTTCCGCTATGCCGGTGTCGCGGACCTCGAAGCGACTGCCCTCGACGCGTTGCCACACCGCGTCCGCAGCGACGTGGCGCACGAAACGCTGACCGCCGAAGTCACGTTGCGGCCGCACCTCAGCGGTCGGCAAGTCGAGCGCGTGGTCGCGCAACGTTTCATGCTCAGCCGGGCAGCCGATCTCGATGACTTCAAGGCCCGGTGAGGACTCCAACACGCGGTGGCGGATCGTCGGCGGCTGCAGCACGCAATCGCCGGCATGCATGACGAACGGCGCTCCTTGGTCTTCGTAGACCACGCGCACCCAGCCGCGGCGACAGTAGATCATTTGGAAGCGCACCCTGTGGTGATGCACGTAGTCGGCCACCGGGCCGCCGCCGGGAATACGGATATGCGAGGCGATGAAGCGGCCCCCGAGGCGTCCGGGAATCAGATCGCGGTACTGCATCCCCGCGCGCCCGAGAACCCACGCATCCGCGGCTGACGCTCGCGTGATCAGAAATTCCTGACGACCATCCGGAATGGCGATGGGCGCGTTGCGATCGACGAACTCGATGCGCATGCCGTCCGGCGCGATCAACGTGTTGCCGCCGAATATCGTATTACCTGCAAGCCGCAACGCCAGCGGCGCGCCGGTTTCGCCGACGACAAGCCTCAGCGCGATGCCGTGTCCCGACACCACCGCGATGCGCGGGGCATCGGCCGGCATGATCATGTCGAGTCGGAAACCGAGCCGCTCGGTGTAAAAGGCGATCGCGGCATCGAGGTCGGTACAAGACACGACGACTTGAGAGAGTTCGCTCATCGACGCGTCACTCCCACCTCAGCGCATCGATCGGATCGAGCCTGGCCGCGCGCAGCGCCGGGAAGAAGCCGAACGCAATGCCGATCCCCGCCGAAAAGCCGAAGGCGAGCGCCACGACTTCCGCGCCCGGCGCGAAGGGCACGCCGATCGCCCCCGCGATCAGCGCCGCCCCGCCCAGGCCCAGCCCCGCGCCGGCGATCCCACCGCCGACGGCCAGCACCACGGCCTCGATCAAAAACTGCATCAGCACGTCGCGCCCGCGCGCGCCGATGGCAAGGCGGATGCCGATCTCGCGCGTGCGCTCCGTCACCGCGACGAGCATCACGTTCATGATGCCTATACCGCCGACGATGAGACTGATCGCCGCGATCCCGCCGATCCCCATCGTCATCAGCGCCATGGTCGAGCCCACCATCGACGTGATCTCGCGCGCGTCGGTGACCTTGAAATTCGCCTTCTCCTCCGCGCGTAGATTCCGCCGCTCGCGCATCAGGGCCGTGATCGCCACCTTCACGTCGTCGATCGCGTGCCCGTTCGCGGCCGCGGCCCAGATCGTGCGCACCGTGGTGTTGCCGGCCAGGCGGCGATGATACGTCGCGATCGGCATCATGATGCCGTCGTCCTGATCGTTCGACACGACCGAATGCCCCTTGGGCCTAAGTACGCCGATCACGCGGCACGAGAACGTGCCCGAGCGCACGATCGCGCCGAAGGGATTCTGCAGCCCGAACAGTTCGCGCCGCGGCGTCTCGCCCAGGATGCACACGGCCGCCCCGCTGCGCACCTCGGCCTCGGTGAAGCCGCGCCCGATCGCGATCTGCCAATTGCGCACGCCGAAATACGCGTTGGTCGTCGCATAGATGTCGGTCGCATAATCGCGCCCGGCATAGGTGAACTTGAAATTGTTGCCGGCAAGCGGCGCCACGCCCGCAAGCCCCGCGACCTCGCGCCGGATCGCTTCGACGTCGCCGAGTTTGAACGGCCGCGAGAACGAGATCATCCCGCGGCTCCTGACCGGCTCGATCATGATGAGGTTGTTGCCCATCGCCGAGATATCGGAAAGAACCTGGTCGCGCACGCCTTGGGTGATCGTCACCACGATGACGACCGCGGCGACGCCGATCACAATGCCGAGCGTCGTCAACCCCGTGCGCAACAGATTCGCACGAAGCTCGCGAAGCGCCATGCGCACGCTGTTGGCGAACATGGGGGCGACAATACCGGCCGCGCCTGCGCCCGCAAAATTTCCCGCACCGCGCGAATTTGCCGCCGGGGACACCTCCGCCCCAATCGCCAGCGCGGCCGCGCCGGGTTAACGTCCCGGCGCCGAGTCGCGACGGAGGACCTTCATGACGCGCCTATCTGCCCTGGCTCTCGCCGCCCTGATCGCCCTCGCCGGCCCCGCGCTCGCCGACGCCAATCTCGAAAAGCAGATGCTCGTGGCCACAGGCAAGGCCTTCGTCAAGATGATCTTCGCCGACGCGGCCGCCGCGCGCGCGGAATGCGAGGCCGGCAAGGCGCTCCTCACCGCCAAGACGCCAAAATATCTCGCCGCTTACTCCGAGGAGTGTTTCGCCCTCGCTGCCGCGCCCGCGGGCCCCAGCAACGAACAGCCAAGGTGTCCCTATTATTTGCGGGCGATCGATATCTGGCGCGCCTCGCCCCCGCCGATGACCGACGACGAAGACGCCGCCATCAAGCGCGCCGGCCGGCTGAAGGATTGGAAGGAATTCGCGGCCAAGAACTGCGGCGCGCCCGCTGAACCTGCCCGCACCGACATGGGCCCGATCGCGCCCATCGCGGCCGGCTCGCGGCTGGCGACGCAAGAGGGCATCTCCTACACGGTCCCCGACGGCTGGACGGTCAGAGGCTTCGACGATGTCGCGGGCTTTGCGATGCTCACGCACGCAAGCCGCAACAACGACTTGCGCATCGCCCGTGTCAGCCTCAAGAACAAGATGGACTACACGGACAAGACCGCCCTGCCCTCCGGCCACGTGCTCGAATGGAAGTACATCGAGTTCATCCCGAAGTCCGGCATGTACGTGATGTACGGCCGCGCCAACCTCACCGGCGCCTATGTCGAATTCGGCCTCGTCCCCAACAAGGACGCGCCCTCCGGCGCCGGCGTCGACAAGGACTTCGCCCTCGACACCCTCAAGCAAATCGCCGACAGCGCCAAGATCGACGGCAAGCGCGCCTGCATCGGCAACTGCGGCCCCGGCAAGCTCGAAGCACCCTAGTTAAATGGATTGCCTTTCCCCCTCGAAGGGGAAGGGCAAGATCAGACGCAAGTTTGCGTCCCCGCGCCCCTTGCGCTACCCATGCGCGCGCGGCGCCGGATTAGCTCAGGGGTAGAGCAACCGCCTTGTAAGCGGTAGGTCGTCTGTTCGATTCAGACATCCGGCACCACTCAATCGAACATCTCAGAACCCGCGGAAAGCCGCCGCTCGCTGGCGTTTCAGATCATGGCGACGATCATGCCTGATCGATTTCAAAGCCGTGCGTTGGAGAGGTGCGATCACACTGGGGTTGCAGGTCCACGTTCCTCGACGAATTCTAACGGCAGCTGAGTGTCCGCGGCCGCTGATTTAGTTCAGCTTGAACGAGAAGCTGACGGCGGCGCCCGATGTATCGGAGCCGTCGATGTCGTTGTCGGAGCGGAGCGACTTCCGCAAGTCGCCGTCCCTGTAGTTCGGCGTCAGCAACGGGCCGACCTTGAGCGACGCGCGACCGCCCTGTTGATATTCATTGAACTCGTGCACAGGCGAGAAGCCGTCATGCGGTGCGAAGCCGGCCATGTCGGGTGCGGTGAAAGCGACACCGCTCGCCTCCGAAGTTGGGGCGGTAGGGACCTGATTTGCGCAGTCGTGCGCCGCACACGGTTCGAGGCGGCGCACCTCCGCGCGCTTCGTCACGGGTTCGGGTGCAATCGTCTGCGCCAGGGTCAGCGTGCCGGACGCGACTTCCGGCGGTTCGCCTGCCCCCTCCGGCCCGAACAAGGATCCTTCGTCCGCTGCGGCGAGGGAAAGCGAAACCACGGCGGAGTCTTTGAGCGTCAGGATCACGCGATCCCGAGCAATCGAAGACCCCGCATCTCGGGTCGCAAGCGGCACGCTTCGCGCGTCGCTAGGGCCCCGCGTCATCGCAACGGCATGCATAACGACCACAAGCACTACGATCGGCAAAATCGTCTGGCGCCGCATGGGACACCTCCTTGCTTACGGTGCGCGCCTCTCGGGCGCCGGAAAGCAGAGCGCTGCTACATTTGACGTACCAGCGCCACTGCCGCACCCCGCCACTCGGGCAAGGCTTCGGGTTGAGCATGAGGAGGTTCTACCGGCAACCGACTACCCACGCGTGAAGGCGCCGGCTAAAAAATGAATCTAACGCGACGGAAAAGCCACGGACTTCTTCATGTCCGCCAACGAAGTGGCGTTCTCGAGAGCAATGCCGCTCAGTACGAAATTCGACGTTTGTTCGAATACGACCAAGGGTCCAATTCGGCGAAATGTTTCACTATCGCGGGAGACGTAAGCAGCCAACTTCAATTGCTGCCGACCCAATCTCGGATTGCGCGATTATTCGGGTAGGCGTACTCGTAATGGATTGAAGATGGTGGCTGAGGGCTGTGAATCTCGATTGGGGGTCTTCAGATCTCGCATGGCAGACGGACACCGCGGCTTCGGATGGCAGGCCACCTTCGTTTCTGCAGGAGATCGCCGATGCATTTCGCCTCCCTCAGTCCGCGCACGAAACTCGCACTCGCGGCGTTGTCGCTGGCCGGCATCCTCGCGGGCCTCCTGCTGCTGGCGGCGTGAGCCGCGCCTACCGACAGCGGCGTGTTTTTCGCACATCGTTTGTCGGCGGAAACTCCGCGGATTTCCACGGTATCCGCGCTTACGCGCATTAGGGCCTCGCTAACGGATCGCGCCGGCGACGCACAGCCGCGTGCGCGGTTAGCCATTGCTCAAGGCCCGCATGGTCCAATGGGCTTTCGAAGCCGTGAGACGCCGCGCCGCCGCGATGAGTGCGAAACCCGTATCGATCGATCGCTCCCACAGCGACACCGTCAAGCGTCATCGCGCTCGCTTCATCGCGCTCGCCGCGATCTTCGTCGCCGTGCAGGCGTTGATCGTGGGCCTGAGCTGGGCCGCGATCGAGGCCGTCGACGTCGCCCGCGCCTACGTGGCCGCCGAGGCGCGCTATTCCAAAATCCAGAAGGCTGCGGTCCTCCACCTGCACCGCTTCGCCGAGAGCGGCGACCTCGAGCACTTCGGCAATTTCGAAGCCTCGCTCGCGGTCGTCGACGGTGCGCGCGCCGCGCGCCAAGCGTTGGAGCATGCGCCCGCCCCCGACTTCGCCGCCGCGCGCGAGGGCTTCGTGCAGGTGGGACTCGACCGCGCCGACATCGACGCCATGAGCACGGCCTTCGTCCTGTTCAAGGATTGGGGTCCCGTGGCCGAGGCCGTCGCCGAATGGCGCGAAGGCGACCGCCTGATGGCGGAACTTACGGCGCGCGCGCGTGAGATACGTGCGCGCATCGTCGCTCATGCGTCGCGTGAAGACGTCGCGGACGTGATGGCCGACGTCGACATTCTGGACCGCTATTTGACCTCGCGCGAAAGCGCGTTCACGGCGCACATGAGCGAATCGGCCGGGCGCATACGCGACACCGCGCTGGCGCTGCTCATATTGGGCAGCATCGTCCTGGTCGCGTTCGGCCTCTTCGCCACCTGGCGCATCTCGCGCAAGGGCGCGCAAACGGAGTTCCGCGCGCGGGCGAGCGAGCGGCGCTTCCAGGAGTTCACCGACGTCGCCTCGGATTGGTTCTGCGAACTCGATGGCGAATTGAACGTCGTCTATCTCTCCGATCGCTTCCAGGAATCGAACGGCGTCGACGCCGCCGGCGTCATCGGACGCGATTGGAGGGAAGTCGTCGCCCGGCCTTGGCTCAAAGTCCAGACCGCCTCGCATCTTCCGCATCTGGAGCAGCGACTGCCGTTTCGCGGCCACGTCATGCGCCATCTTACTCCGGACGGCACGGAGAGGTTCTGGTCGCTCTCCGGCCGTCCGGTGTTCGAATCAGGTCGGCGCTTTGCGGGTTACCGCGTGACGGGCGCCGAGATCTCCGAGCTCGTGCGCACCAACAACGAGCTCCTGCGCGCCAAGCATCTGGCCGAACAAGCGAGCCGGTCGAAGTCGGCCTTCCTCGCCAACATGAGCCACGAACTGCGCACGCCGTTGAACGCCATCATCGGCTTTTCCGAAACCATCAAGGGCGAGATGTTCGGCCCGCTCGAGAACGCGCGCTATCTCGAATACGCGGAAGACATCTGCTCATCGGGCCTGCATCTGCTCTCGCTCATCAACGACGTGCTCGATCTCTCGCGCATCGAGGCGGGCAAGCTCAAGCTTGACAACCAGCGCGTGTTCCTCTCCGAGATCGTCGACACCACGCTCTCGCTCTGCCGCGAGCGCGCGGCGCGCGCCGGCGTGCGCGTGGACGTCGTGCTGCCCCAGCCCTCGCCCGCGCTGACCTGCGATCCGCTGCGCTTGAAGCAGATCCTGATCAACCTCGCGTCGAACGCGATCAAGTTCACGCCGGCGAACGGCTGCGTCGAGATCGCGGCGACGCTGATGCCCACGGGCGCGCTCGCTGTCAGCGTCAAGGACACCGGCATCGGCATGACGAGCGACGGCATCGCCGTCGCGCTCAAACCCTTCGGTCAGGTCGACAACGGCCTGGCGCGCAAGTACGAGGGCACGGGCCTCGGCCTGCCCTTGTCGAAGACGCTGGTCGAGTTGCACGGCGGTTCGTTCCTGATCGAAAGCGAACTCAACCGCGGCACGACGGTGACCTTCACCCTGCCCCCCGAACGCGTCCAACCGCAGTCCGCCACCATCGCCAGCGCACTCGAGCGGTTGAGCGCCTGACGCGGGCGCGGCAAAAGCTTGCGCCATATCAAGGCGCCGCCCCTGATCACACCGAATCATGGCCGATCTAAAAGGGTGGAGAGCAAACAATGTCGATACGGGCACTCGCGAGGACCATTCCGCTCGCGGCGTTGGTGCTTGGCGCCATGACGGTCGGCGTGCGCAGCGCGAGCAACGATGCGATCGTGACGCTCGACAATCGCACGGGCCAAACGATCGAGCTTTGGGTCGACCGCAAATTCGCCTGCCAGGCGCCGGTGGACTCGACCTGCACCGCAACGGTCGCGCCGGGCGAGCACGAACTCCAAGGCAAGCTCGCCGGCGAAATCGTCGCGCGCGAATTCGTTTCGCTCCAACCGGGCGACACCTTCAGCTACAAGGTCGAAAAGTCCGCCGTCCGCAAAGTCTGCGGCACGGGCCCGAACACCGCGTCGATGACAGGCAAACCCTGCACTTGAACCTCAGGGCTTTGGCGGCACCGCCGGAGGTGTCGGCGCAGCTTCCGGTGCGGGCTGCGCAGGCGGCGTCTCAGGCGACGGCGCCGGTCCCGGTGGACCCCAGCGATGCATCCAATCCTGATGCGGCCCCATCGGAAACTCCATGCCGTAGGGCTTGCCGCCGTTCATATGCGCCGTGAAGACGCCGCCCACGATGATGGCGGCGAGCAGCAACAGCCACAAGCCCAGCAACCGCCCGAACGCCGAGGTCAGACCGCCCGCCCTCGATGCTGTCAGAAACAGGAAATAGGCGACGATCAGCAGCGCCGTCACCAGCAGGACGAAATGGACGATCAGGTGCATTTGTTTCCTCGGTCCCTTGTCACCGCACACAGTCCGCGCGCACGGTCGTTGCGCTTGCAAATTACCTTGCTCGGCCGTGGATTGGCAGCTACAGGCTCGGGGATTCCGGGCCTGAGGCTGCGACATTTGGGGTGAACTCGCCCGCCAGGCTTCCCTCGCCACGGCTGTTCTCGCGCGGGACACGAAGATTGTATCATCGCCGCCGCGCATGAGCCGCACGAGCAAGGGAGCATCAGCCTTGGCCGAACCAGCAGCGAGCACGAAAAAGAAGCCCGACCTCGACGCCGGCAGCTTCAATTGGGAAGACCCGCTGCTGCTCAATGATCAGCTCACGGAGGAAGAACGTCTCATCCGTGAATCGACCGCCGCGTACGCGCAATCGAAACTGATGCCGCGCGTGCTCGAGGCGAACCGCAAGGAGCATTTCCACCCCGAGATCATGCGCGAGATGGGCGAGATGGGCCTCTTGGGCATCACCATCCCCGAGACCTATGGCGGCGCGGGGCTGGGCTACGTCGCCTACGGCGTCGCCGCGCGCGAGATCGAGCGCGTCGACAGCGGCTATCGCTCCGCGATGAGCGTGCAGTCGAGCCTTGTCATGCACCCGATCAACGCGTTCGGGTCCGAGGAACAACGCCGCCGCTTCCTGCCCAAACTCGCGACCGGCGAAATGATCGGCTGCTTCGGCCTGACCGAACCCGACCACGGCAGCGATCCCGGCTCCATGATCACGCGCGCGAAAACGGCGCCCGGCGGCTTCCGCTTGAGCGGCGCCAAGAACTGGATCACCAACGCTCCCATCGCCGACATCGCCGTCGTCTGGGCGAAGACCGACGACGACGTCATCCGCGGCTTCATCGTCGAGCGTGCGTTCAAAGGTTTCACGACGCCCAAGATCGAAGGCAAGTTCTCCTTGCGCGCCTCCATCACCGGCCAGATCGCGCTCGACGACGTCTTCGTCCCCGCCGCCAACCAATTGCCCAACGTCAGCGGCCTCAAGGGCCCGTTCTCGTGCCTGAACCGCGCGCGCTACGGCATCGCCTGGGGCGTGATGGGTGCCGCCGAATTCTGCTGGCACCGCGCACGCCAGTATGCGCTCGATCGCAAACAATTCGGCCGCCCGCTGGCGGCAACACAGCTGATCCAGAAGAAACTCGCCGACATGCAAACCGAAATCACGCTGGGCACTGCCGCAGTCCTGCAACTCGGCCGCCTGATCGAAGCCGGCAAAGCCGCCCCGCCCGCGGTCTCGCTCTTGAAGCGCAACAACTGCGGCAAGGCCCTCGACATCGCCCGCCAAGCCCGCGACATTCACGGCGGCAACGGCATCTCCGACGAATACCACGTCATCCGCCACGTGATGAACCTGGAAACGGTCAACACCTACGAAGGCACCCACGACGTCCACGCGCTGATCCTGGGCAGGGCACAAACGGGGATACAGGCGTTTTTTTGAAGCACCGCTAGGGCGAAGATGCGGATTGGGTTGATCGTGGTCCTCGGTGTCGCCGCCGCAGCAGCGGCGACCATCGCCGTCACGCACTTTCGATCATCCGCACCGCAACGGGCGGATACGCCATCGCCCAGCAACACATCGGAAGCCATCGAACCGCAAATCGCGGACTTAACCCGCCGGGCCAAATCGTTCAACGCTGAGGCTTATGCACGGGCGGCGATTGCGGCGCACGACTACCGGCACGTTGTCCTTTCGGACATTTGGCCCGATCGAGGCACGCCTGGAATCATGTGCATCGCTAGTCGTGCCGAAGCCCGCCGCCGGTTTTTCGGCGACGTGGGTTACCCCGGATACGATGAGTTGCAATCAGCGATCGTCAAGGCCGCCGACGCCTTCAACCGCACCCTGACGAGTGATCCCCGATATCCGGACAAGGACGTTTGTTTTCCTTCGGAGCAGCGATTGGCCGGCCCCGACGCCACCCGCATTGCCGCCAAAGCCGCGCGACGACCGGCAATCGTCGATCTTCACACGGCCGTCCGCGCGCAGGATCTGGCCCAAGTGAACGGGTTCATCGCCAAGGGTGCCGACGTCAACGCCATCGATGAATGGCATCACACGCCCCTCATGTGGGCGGTCGGTCGAAAAAACCTCCCGATCATCCGCGAACTTTTCGACGCGGGCGCGCAGTTCGACAGAAGTGGTGCTATCCGAACCAACGCGCTCACGATTGCCGTGCGCACCGGCGATGCGACCGTTGTACACGAGCTTCTCTCCGCGGCACGGCAGCGCGCTGCGGCGCCCAGTCGGACCGGCGTTCCGCTGGCTGAGGCTGCAGCACTCGGCCGCGCGGACCTCGTCGACATTCTCATCTCATTCGACGAGGTGCCCGACCCTGGCAACGGGCAGGCCTGGATGGAGCCGTTGGACACTGCGGTCAAGCGGCAATGCAAGCGCTGCCTCGAAGCCATGTTGGCTCGCGCCGGCGCGGCACTCGCAAGCGCAACGGTCGTTCATGAACTCATCGACAGAGAGATTGGCCGACCCCAATCGTCCATGCTGGTGCCTTTGGTACGAGCGGCACTGGATGGTGTCAGTTATTCGGAGGCGACGCGCACCGCGCTCAACGCTGCGATCGAGCACAACCAAGCAAACGCCGTTCGATACTTGCTGCACAACGCACCTGACGCAAATCTTCTATTGGTCGACGAGGTCGAGACGCTTCGCGGCGCGGCGGAGCAGGGCAACGAACCCACGATGGCGACCGTAGCGGCCGTTGCCTCAAAACGCCGTCTAGACCTCGACGCGGCAATTCAATCCAATGATCAAGAACGAATCCGCGCAGCAGTGCCAAAGGGCGCAACGCTCGCGCAAGATCACGCCTTCATGCCGTTGATGCGGGCGGCTGTATCGTCCAACGGCACAACGATCGAAACGCTGCTCGAACTCGGCGCAAAGATCGACGCGTGAGTCGGCCTCATTTACAGCAGATCAGGCTCGCTGTTGCCGGAGGCCTACCTCGACGACGGGACCACGGCGCTCTACTACGCTGTCAAGCACCTCAACGTTGATGCCGCTCGTACTCTGCTCCGCCTCGGGGCAGATTTGGATACGAGGAGCGGACCTTCGCCCCTTCTCGCAGACGTCGGACGCCTTTGGGAGGAAGTGCCTGCCGCACGGCAACAACAATTTGTCGACCTGCTGCTAAGCGGCATCTCGTCCAATCGGCGCCAGGCGCGCGCGGACCTCATGCTGGCATCTGCCGCATCGTGGGGGCGGCGCGGCCTGATTAGGATTCTCATCGAACGCGGCGCGCACTCTTGTGCGACCGTCGACTATCACACCCAAGCCGTCGCCTCTGTTGCTTCCGACGAAAGCCTCGCCGTAATGAAACTGCTGATCGAGCATTGCCCGGACTGGTCCACAACTGCGCCAGTCGCCCGCGAGACGTTGAAGAACGCCCTGAGCGGCCTGCAACCGTTCACGCCCGCCCGCCTTGAGATCGTGCGCTATCTTCTCGCGCAGAAAATTCCGCTCCCATCGCCGCAGTACGGCGCAACGTCGCTGGACAACGCCGTGACCGAGCGGAATACGGAACTCATCGAGCTGCTGCTGGCAGCGGGCGCCGACATCAACGAAATTTGCCAAGGTCTAACGGCACTCGATTGGGCGCACATGTACCTGGAAAACGACAAAATCATCGATTTCCTGTGCAAACGCGGCGCCAAGACTGCCGAAGAACTTGGCGTCAAGCGGCCGGAGCCACCCTTTCCTTTTTGACCGACATCCGCTGCGTCCACGCGCCGATCCAGCGCGCAGACGGGGATACAGGCTTTTTTGAAACCTGCAACCGCTTGCAGCTCTGATCCTTTTATAGTACACTCCAACGTTGATCGATGGAACGCGTGGCGGCCGTGAAGATTCCCGTGGCGTTCTACTGCACGGCCGACGGAAACGAACCGGCGCGCGATTTTCTTAAGTCGTTGACGCGCGAGGATCGCCGAGAAGTCGGAGCCGATCTGTACACATTACAAACCGAGTGGCCCATCGGAATGCCGCTGGTTCGCTCGCTGAACAAAGGCCTTTGGGAATTGCGATCCGACCTCGGAGATCGCATCGCGCGGCTGATGTTCTGCTTCCATCAGAGGCGGATCATCGTGCTCCACGGTTTCATCAAGAAGAGCCAAAAAACGCCGCAAGCCGATCTTGACTTGGCGATCAAGCGACTAAAAGAGGTGACACGATGAAGAAGAGCGAACGAAATAAAACCACCCGAAGGAACCCGCACATAGGCTCCTCGCTCGACAAATTCTTGAAGGAAGACGGCCTCTACGATGAAGTTGTGGCACTGGCCGCGAAAAAGAAAATCGCGCGCCAGTTGCGAGAGACGATGGAACGGCGCGACATGTCGATTTCGAGCCTCGCCAGGGAGTTGCGCACGAGCCGCAACCAAGTGCACCGCATCCTCGACCCGCAAGATCACAACGTCACCCTTGCAACGCTCGAAAAAGCAGCCGCCGTCGTCGGCTGCAAGGTCAAGCTCGAGTTGGTCAAATCTTGACGAGCCGTCGCCCGGTCACGGCGCCAGTTTCATCTTCCTCAGCGTCCACACCAGGCTCTCGTCGACGAGCGCGGTGAGATCGTCGCGCAACAGCGCGACTTGCTCGGGCGACAGCGTCGCGTCGTCCGCCGGCCAGCGCGCGTCGTCGAGCCTCTTCACGGGGAGCGAAGGCTCGAAGATCCCGGTCTCCATGCCGGACTCGCGGTCGGTGATCGTCTCGCCGGTGCGTGCGTCGATCAGCATCACGCGATAAACGGCAAAGGCCGCAGTGATGTAGCCGAACAGCTTGAAGCGATGATAAAGACCGAGGCCCTCGATCGTCAGCATCGTATCGCCGACCTCGTCGAGGCTGTCGTCCCGGCAAACGACGAGCACCGCATCGATGTCGTCGCGCGGCGGCAGATTGCGAGTCTTCTCGCCCGCCGTGCGACGCTCCCAAGTGTCCGACGCCGAGTCCGCGACCCCCGGCTGAAGCGCGACGATGTTGAAGCCCGGCGCAAGCAACGACGCAGCGGCTCGCTCGATCCGCGCGTCGATGCCGAACCCAGGTATGACCACGGGGTGCCGCTCGGGTTCGAAGGCGCCAATCGGCACACCCATCACGGCGTGAAACAGCACGGCGGTGTCGCCGAGCCGCGAAACAACGGCGACATTACGGACCGCCCGCCCGTCGCGCGTCGTCAGCCCCTCGGCCCGCGCAAGCGGGCCCAACGCTGTCGTCAGCAGAACGACGATCAAGACCCGCAGCATCCCCGCCTCCTTTGTGACTCTGCTCACCTGACCCTAACTCGTGGACCGCCCAACTGGCCATCGCCCGACTTTTCGGGATGACGTGATGCGGGCCAATTCACTAAACTCCGGGGCATGCACAAGCACCCAACCCGAATTGTCCTCGCGCTCGCCCTCTGGGCGTTTGCGTCCACCGCCCTCGCCGCCAACTCCCCCACGCTCGAGCGTGTGAAGAAGAACGGCTACCTCCGCTGCGGCGTCAGCGAAGGCCTGATCGGCTTCTCCGCGCCCGACGCCAAGGGCAATTGGACCGGCATCGACATCGATTTCTGCCGCGCGATCGCGGCCGAGATCTTCAACGACCCGGCCAAAGTCCGCTTCACGCCGACCTCCGCCAAGGTGCGCTTCACAGCGCTCCAGGCGGGCGAGTTCGATATTCTCGCGCGCAACACCACCTGGACGATGAGCCGCGACACCCAGCTCGGCATCGATTTCATCGGCGTCCTCTACTACGACGGCCAGGGCTTCATGGTGCCGAAGAAATTGAAGGTGACCGGCGCCAAGCAGCTCGACGGCGCCAACATCTGCACCGGCACCGGTACGACGACCGAACTCAACCTCGCCGACTATTTCCGCACCAACAATCTGAAATACAAGGTCGTCGCCTACGAACGCGCGCCCGAAGTGCTCGCCGCCTACGACGCCGGCCGCTGCGACGTCTACACGACCGACGTCTCGGGCCTCTACGCCCAGCGCCTGCAGCTGAAAGCGCCGAGCGACCACCTCATCCTGCCCGAGGTTATCTCGAAGGAACCCTTGGGCCCGGCCGTCGTGCAAGGCGACCCGCAGTGGGCCGACCTCGTGCGCTGGACGCTGTTTGCGCTCATCAACGCGGAGGAACTCGGCGTCACGTCGAAGAACGTCGACCAGATGGTGAAATCGCAAAACCCCGAAATCCGCCGCTTGCTCGGCGTCGAGGGCGCCTACGGCGAGCCGCTGGGGTTGACGAAAGATTGGGCCGTGCGCGCGCTCAAACGCGTCGGCAACTACGGCGAAATGTTCGAGCGCAACCTCGGCCAGGCCTCGGTCCTCAAGATCCAACGCGGCCAAAACGCATTGTGGAAGAACGGCGGCCTGCAATACGCACCGCCGGTGCGCTGAACTCAGCGCTTCCGCTTCGGCCTGTCCTCCTCGTCGTCGTCGCCGAAGAAAGGCAGGCCCGTGCCGCCGTCGTCGTTCGCGGTCTCGCCGCGGCTGGAGACCCCGATCACGCCGGCGATCATGAGTGCGATCAAGACGACCAGCCCCAAGATGATCGCGATCGCGACCCACGCATTGCCGCTGAAGGAAAGCGGGCGCTCGGCGGCCTGCGCGGCGCCCGTCATGAGAACCGCCGCCGCCGTCACCGCGACGCCAAGCCCTTTCTTGAAAAACTGCATCTCTGGCATGTGGTCGAACCCCTATTCTGCATCCTCGCCTGCGCAAGCGTCCTCCCGCCCGATGGCTTCTTTGTGGCCGCGCGCAAGTGTGCCAAATTTCCGCCCATGCGAACACCCGCTTTGGACAACTCAAGCCTTTCCGCCGTCGTCGACGCCATGTACGCGATGGTTTCAGGCCCGGCGGGCCCGCGCGACTGGTCGCTGCAGGACCTGATCTTCCACCCCGAGGCCCGCCAGATGCGCACTGGCGTCGGCGCCGACGGCCGCGCGTGGATCAAGATCATGACGCTCGACGACTACGTCGCCGACACCAAAGCCTTCTTCGCCGCCAACGACTTCCACGAAATCGAGGTCGCGCGCCGCGTGCACGAATTCGGCAACATCGCGCATGTCTGGAGCATCTACGAAGCACGCAAGGCTCCGGACGACAAAACGCCCGACCGCCGCGGCATCAACTCGATCCAACTCTACCGCGACGAGCGCGGCGCCTGGCGCATCGTCTCCATGATCTGGGACAACGAGCGCGCGGGCTTGAACCTGAATTGGGAGATCTGATGGTGACCGCAACGCCGCAACCGCGCCTGATCCGCCTCGAAACGCCCAGCCACATCATCCGCACTGTCGAGCGCACCGACGCGTGCGAGAGTTGGACCAAGTGGCTGCTCGATCCCGTCGCCGCACGCCAGCTCAACTCGCGTCCTGTCGAAATAAGCATGGAACAGATCCACGCCTACATCGCGCGCTTCAACCGGGTGAACGCCCATCTCCTCGGCATCTTCGAGAGAGAAACGGGTCGGCTCGTCGGCATCCGCTCGATCTACGTCAACTTTGAAACCAAGGAATTCCTCGACAACATCCTGATCGGCGAGGTCGACGCCCGCGGCAAGCGCGCGCGCACGGAATCGACCGACGCGATTCTTCCCTATTTCTTCGAAGACCTCGGTCTTGAAAGTTCGCTCTGCACCATCCTGGCCGACAACACGCACATGCTCGAACTCGTGGCGCGCAAAGGCTGGGTGCAGGAACGTTCGGAGATGAAAGCCTCCGCCGCCGGCGGCATGACCGAGGTGCGCGTCTTCCGCCTCACGCGCGAAACGTGGCGCCGGAAAATGCGCGAGCGCGCCGCGCAGGCGAAACCGGCCTGATCACGGCCGCTACTTCGTCTCGCACCGGTAGAACCACGGCGCCTCGCCCGTGCTCTTCGCGTAGGTGCCGCCGCGGATATAGACTTCGCCCTTCGTATCGGTCGACGACCACGTCTTGAGCCGCGTCTTCTCGAACAGGTTCACGATGACAAACGTGGTGTCGCCGCTGACCTGCGTCCACTGCACCTTGCCGTCCTCCAGCAGGCGCACATCGCTCAGCGGATCGCGCCGGTCGCCGCTTTGGCTGTCCATGATCAGCTGCTCGGTCGGCACGCCGTCGTCGGACACGGAATAGACCAGGTGCGCATTGTCCGGGCCCGCTTTCCGATCGCAGTGTTCCGCCCACGCGCCCACGACGCCGAGATTCGCAAGCAGGTCGGCATCGGCGTTCGCAGCGGCCGGCATGGCCCAGAGCACGCTGAGAACGAGAGCGAGCAAAAACCTGTTCATGGCCGAACGCCTCCCTGCACGTTCGCGTCAAGCCGCCGCGCGATCTCGGCGGTCAGCGCATCGCGCTCGCCCGCGGACAGGCGCCGCGCAGCCTCCATCAACCGCCCGATCGAACGCTCGCGGTTGAAGCGAGAGATCAAGACGCCCACGCCGCCGAAGACGAAGATGACGGCGCCCACCATCACAAGCCCGATGGCGAAGGCGGCGATGCCGGCCGGGCCTTGTTCCATCGCCTGGTTGAGTTGCGTGACGACGAAGTCGGGCTGGAACAGCCAATTCGTCCCCGCGTTGAACACGACGAACGCGACAGAAGCGAGTGCCAGCGCGGCCAGCGCATGCGAGCGCGAGTTGCGGTTGAGCAGAATGCCGCCGAACACCGCGCCGAACGCGCTCAACGGCAACGACACCGCAAGGATGCCGATCATCACCGCGCTGGTCAGCGTCGCGGGATCGGCGTTCCCGACGCCGAGCTGCCCCAAGGTCAAGCCGGTCGAAATCCCGCCCAGGAACGACACGAACTGGTTCCACGCAAAAAGCAGCGCCGCGGCGATGACGCCGGTCACGAACCACGGCGCCAGATCGTGCTGGGCCGGCGCGGGTTGCGATCTTATTCCGGCAAGCACGCGCTTGCTTCCGCGATGGATGACGGGAAACGCGACAAAGCTGATGCCGATGAAATAGTCGCGCAGCTTCGGATCGAGGAATTCCATGTCGCGGACGATCGGCGCGCCCACCTGGATCAGCACGAAGACGATCACCACCGACAACACCAGCGCCGCGAACTCCTGCGCATTGCCCGGCACGCGAAGGACGCTGCCGCTTTGAACCGCCGCTGCTTGATCGCTCACCGGACGTCTCCTCCCGCATCGATTCCGCGTCGAACCTAGCTTCGACGCGGGGGCGCGGCAATCCGACACGCGGCGGTCGCAATCTCTGCGCCACACGCGTGAATACCCAGCGCCATCCACAGGTGGCGCGGGCGTGAGCGCAAGCGCGCGCCGCTTTCACCGGCCGCTGTTGCACAAATGTGCATGCGCGAAGCCGACAATCCTCGATGCGAATCACCCGCCACGCCCCATACGGTTGAGGAGTCGTTTCGATGCCTTTGAAATCGCTGCTTTTAGGTGCGGCCGGTGTGCTTGCTTTCGGCGGCGTCGCGCACGCCAACGGTTGGTATGTCAGCGCTGAGGCGGGCGCGAGCGTCGTCGACGACGCCGGCGTCAGGTTCGAGACCGATCCCGGCACCTTCAGCTACGACCTCACCGGCCGCTTCGACACCGGTTGGGCCGTGATGGCCGCCGTCGGCTACAGCCTGCAGAGCTGGCGCATCGAATGGGAAGCGGGCTGGCGCAGCAACGACAAGAACCAGTTCACCGCGATCCCCGTCTCGACCGGCGCTCTCGACGAGGCGACCCTCATGTTCAACATGGCCTACAGCTGGCCCATCGCGCAGGGACTGGACTTCTCGCTGGGCGGCGGCGCGGGTCTCGATTACGCGATCCTCGATATCGTCAACGTCGACGACAGCGATCTGAACTTCGCCTATCAGGGCATCGTCTCGCTCGACTACGCGCTGTCGCCCTCGACCGAGCTGACGCTGGGCTACCGCTATCTGCACGTGCTCGATCCCGAATTCGACTAGATCTCCGGCGGCGCGGGCGTGCACTACAAATTCGACGACTTTACGAAACACGCTCTGACGATCGGTGTGCGCTACACGTTCGCGCCGTGACGGCAGCGCGAAAGGAGCCGGCGATGCGCGTGATGATGTTGTGCCTGACGGCGTTCGCCCTCCAGGCGTGCGCCTACCCCGGATACGTGAACGACGAATACCGCTATATACCGCTCGTCAACTTTGCCTACGAGAATCACAGCTATCGCGTCTTCGACAAGCCGAGCGCCGGCAAGCTCATCATCACGCCGAGCCTGGCGACCGCCGCGAGCGACAGCATCATCCGCAACGCCACCTTCGGCCGCTACAACAACACCACGACGCGCGAAGCGCTCGACGCCGCCGTCGGCGCCTACCTCTCGAGCAACGGCCGCAAATGCACCGTCACGGACGCGAGCCTGATCTACGACCCGCAATGGGAATTCACCTACACCTGCGAGATCGTCTACACCGCGCAGCCTTGAACAAAGGGCGTGCATGCCGACGCGGCATGGCGGCCGCGATGGCCGCGGGCTCTTCAGCTACTCCGCCGCGCCGGCTTCGAGCGCGAAATAAGGATTGAACGCCTTCCCGCGCCACCACTGCTTTTTCGCGTTGGCGTGCTGGATCTCGAAGTGGAGATGCGGCGTCGTCGCGTTGCCCGTCGCCCCGACATAGCCGAGAAGCTGGCCTTGGCGAACCGCATCGCCCGCCTTCAAGCCGGCGGCATAGCCGTCGAGATGCGCGTAGTAAAAAACCAGGCGCCCGCTCGGATCGAACTGATAGACGGTGATCCCGCCGCGCGAACTCTTGAAGAGCTTGGCGATCGTCCCCGCCGCCGTCGCGCGCACCGAGGTGCCCTTCGGTGCCGGAATGTCGATCCCTTCGTGATGCCGGCCGCCGGCGCGCGCGGCGCCCCACGTGTCGGCGAGTGCGTCGACGCCGATCCCGTCGACCGGAATGATCAGCTGATGCGCGGGCGCAAGGCGCAACTCGCGCGGAGGTCCCACGCGATGCAATGCGGACGCGATCGATCCCGCGCCGAGCACGATCAGGAACGACGCGGTCGAGAGAGCGACCTTGAATTCGAATTTCATGACGGCCGCGAACTTACCACGCGCACGTCGCCTCCGAAACCGGAGACGCGGCGTTCAACTCCGAGTTGGTCGCGCCACCCGCGAAAGCTCGTTTGCGAGTGAACATCAACAATGAAAATTCGAACCGATGCGGATTCTTCTTCAAGACCCGGTGTGCGCTCTTGACCACAGGTGCCCCGGAAAGCAAGCCTACCGGCGAAGGCGCACGGTTCTGAGTACGCGATCCGACGGCATCATGGTCGCGTGATTCGTGCGCAGGCGAAGGGGGGGATCGCTTCCAGACACTTGCGAGATTCTGCGTGTGGTGGAGAATGTGCGCATGGCGAAAAAGCCCGACAGGTCCGCGACTGTTCTGCGCACCGCCGTTGTCGTCCTCGGCATGCATCGCAGCGGCACGTCGGCCCTCGCCCGGCTGGTGAACTTCCTCGGCGCCGCCCTCCCCCGCCACCTCGTTCCGGCCGATCAATCCAATCCACGCGGGCACTGGGAGTCGAAGCCCCTCATCGCCCTGCACGACGAACTTCTGGCCGCTCTCGACTCCTCCTGGGACGACTGGCGCTCGCCCGGCGCGCGCTGGAAGGAAAGCGACGCCGCCTCCCGCTTCTCCGGCCGCATCCGCCTGGCCATCGACGAGGAATACGGCAACGCGCCGCTCTTCGTCGTGAAGGACCCCCGCCTCTGCCGGACGCTGCCCTATTGGATGTCGATCCTCGAGAAGTCCGGCATCCGCACCGCCCCCCTGATCATCGTGCGCAACCCCCTCGAAGTCGCCGAGTCGCTGCGGGTGCGCAACGACATCTCGTTCGAAAAGGCGATGCTGCTCTGGCTGCGCCACACTTTGGACGCAGAGCATGAGACGCGCCATTTGCAGCGCAACATCGTGACCTTCGACGCGCTCTTGGAGGACTGGAAGCTTCTGGCCGTCCAATCCGGCGCGCGCCTCGGCATAACGTGGCCCCGCCAGCCGGCGCTGCCGGATGTGCGCGAATTCCTCGACAACGAGCTTCACAACCACCGCGCGACCCAAGCCGAACTCGAAGCACACACCGAAGTGCCGCATTGGGTGAAGGCCGCCTACCGCGCACTGGTGCTGCTTTGCGACGAACCCAAAAGCGCCGAGCCCAAGCGCGAACTCGACAAGGTGCGCCACGCCTTCGCCGAAAGCGCAAAAATCTTCGGCAGCGTCGCCTTCGCGCAGACGGACGCGCTGAAGCAGGCCGCGATCGACGTCGCGGCGGCGAACATGCGCGCCGCGGCAGCCGAAGGGGCGCGCGTGCGCCAACTCGAGGGCGAACTCGCGACGATGACCGCGCGCGCCACGGAATTCGAACGCGTCAGCCTCGACTTCGAGACCGCGCTCAAACAAGTGCGCGCCGAGGACTATCAACGTCGCGCCGAAGAAGGCGAAAAGCGCATCGCGCAGCTGACGAAGGACATCGCCGACGTCGAACGCCGCCGCGCCCAAGCGCAGCAGGCGCTGACGCGCGTCAACCAGGATGCGGGCGAACTGAAGGCCCTCGCCAAGCACTTGAGCGAACGCACGGAGTGGATCGAGGGCGAGCTGAAGGCTCAATACGCCAAGAGCACGAAGACGACCGGCGAACTCGAAGAGGCCCGCGCCAAGGCGCTGAGCGCGCTCTCAAACGCCGTGTCGATGAACGAGACGGTCGCGACCGCAAAGGACCAAATCCACCTTCACGAGACGCGCGCGATCAAGGCGATCGCGGAGGCGCGCCAGCATCAAGAAGCGCTCGCCGCCGCGCGCAACCGCATCGCCGAACTCGAAGCGGACGAGCGCTCGGCGCAGGCCGACGTGAGCGAACTGCGTGCCGAACTCGCCGACGCCTGGGCGCGCACCGGCGAGGTCGAGGCCCACATCATGCCGGGCACACCCTCTCAGGTCGTTCAGATGACCGTCGACAGTCATCAGGCGACCGGCACCGAACTCGTCCACGCGACGCACGACGCCGAGGGCCGCGCCCAGCGCATCGAAGAAGACCTGCGCTTCGAACGCATGCACGTGCGCCAGCTCGAACGCCGCCTGACGACGTGGATGGGCCTCGCGAGCGCCGCCTTGCGCAAGATCACCCGCCTCGGCGGCGCCGCCCCCGCCACCCGCACCTCGCGCACGGCCCCCGCCCGCCGCCCCCGCATGACGCCCCAGCAGGCGGCGTCGCGCACCTGAGGTGATCCGCTCGCCTGCCGCTGCAACACCTACCCGCGGCAAGTCTGCGACTGAGCGGCCTCTCGACCGGCCGCATTTTCCGCTGAGTTGAAGCGAATTCTATTCTTCTTGCAGGCGTAAATCGGCGTTCGCTCCAATTCGCCTTAGCCATTTCAGAACTCATTCATGTGAGGTGATCACACTTCGCGCGAACGGGTGTTGACGCGTCTATATGGAAAGGAGGCCCCGCCATGTTCACCAACGAAACGCTTTCATACTTCTGGCAAATGTGGGTCGACTTGTTCTCGGGGTTGGGCCTGCCGTGGAGCAGCCAGACCAGCGCCTATTTCGGCCTGATCGTCGTGTTCTATGTGGTCGGCTTGTGCTTCAAGTTTCTGGTTTCGACCAAGGGGAAATAGGCTTGGCTTCGGCCGCGGGCGTGAGCGCATCGTGCCCGCCCGCGACCGCAACCAGCTTGTCCACCCGCCGCTGAACCGTCGGATGTGTCGAAAACATATCGGCGACGGAATTCTTCTGGTTCTCGATGCACATCTCCATGATGCCCGAGGGCACGGCCGGCATTTCCGAATGCCCTTCGATCTTGCGCAGGGCGCCGATCATCGCGTCCGGGTTCTTGGTCAGCTCGACCGAGCCCGCGTCCGCCAAGTACTCGCGCGAGCGCGAGAGGGCAAAGCGGATGACGAGCGACAGGAACCAAGCGATCGCGATGATAACGAGCGCGATCACGATGGCGGCCGCGCCGCCGCCTTTCTTGCCGCCGCCCGACGACGACGACCCGCTCGACCGCCAGCGCGTGCCGCCCGTGGAGCCCTGGAAGAATCCGCGAAACACCATCTCGCCCGCGAAGGTGATGACGCCGGCGATGATCACGGCCACGACCATCAGCCGCACGTCGCCGTTGCGGATATGCGTCAACTCGTGGCCCAGCACCGCTTCGAGTTCTTGGTCGTTCAACGCGTCGATCAGCCCGCGCGTCACCGCGATCTTGTATTGCTTCTCGTGCATCCCCGACGCATAGGCGTTCATCACGTCGGTCTCGATGATCTGCAGCCGCGGCATCGTGATCCCGCGCGAGATGCAGAGGTTTTCGAGCAGATTGTAAAGCCTGGGCTCCTCGTCGCGCGCGACGTCCTTCGCCCCCGTCGACATGTCGATGATGCGCTGGTGAAAGCTGTAGCCGACAAAGGCCCACAAACCCGTCGCGATCGTCGCCCACGGCGCCAGCCACAGGAACTGCCGCCAACTCTCGCTCAGAATGTAATCGAGCGACTCGTCGCCGATGACGAAGCCGTTGAAGGCGAGCACGAAGGCGAAAACCAGGATATAGACGAGCAGGAACAACCCGCCGATCAAGATGATCGAGCGGGTCCTGTTCGCTCTGATATGGGAATAGAGCCCGTACGCTTGGCCCATCAGGCTTTATCCATTGCGTCCCGCCTCTCGGGCGCGTGCTCAGAACTTCACTTGCGGCGCGGTGTCGAGACTCTTGCGCTCGTCGCCGCCGACGTCGAAGAACTCGCGCTGGCTGAAGCCCATCGCGCTCGCGAACAGCATGGCCGGAAACGCCTGAACCGCCGCGTTGAACTCCGACACCGCGTTGTTGAAGAACCGCCGCGCCGCCGCAAGCTTGTTCTCCACATCGCTCAGATCGCGCTGCAGCTGCTGGAAGTTCGCGCTCGCCTTCAAGTCGGGATAAGCCTCCGACAACGCGAATAATTGCCGAAGGGCGCCCGAGAGCATGTTTTCCGCCTGCGCCTGCGCCGCGGGTCCTTGCGCCGAGATGGCGGCATTGCGCGCCGCCACCACGGCCTCGAACGTGCCCTTCTCGTGCGCCGCGTAGCCTTTCACGGTCTCGACCAGATTGGGGATCAGGTCGTGGCGCTGCTTCAGCTGGACGTCCATGTCGGCGAACGATTGGTTGGCGCGCTGACGCATCGCGACCAGGCCGTTGTAGATCATGATGATCCACACGACGAAGAGCGCGATAAGCCCCAAGAAAATCCAAATGCCGTAACCGTCCATCTTGCCTGATCTCCTGCCGACTCGGGGGCGGCGCGCCACCATAACACGCCGGTTTGAGGCGCCTTTTAGGTGGTATCGCCCCGCCCGTCGAGCAAGGAGCGCGGGCGAACCCAGCCCGCGGCGCGGGCGGAAACCCGCCTTTAAGGATGCCCGTTCCCCGCCTATCTTCATAAACGGACACGAACCGACGGTGCGGACCATGGACATTCTGAGCGACGACATGCGCCGCGTGCTCGACGAGCAAAGGCTCGGCTTCATCGCGACGGTCACCCCGGACGGCAAGCCCAATCTGTCGCCCAAGGGCACGACCACCGCGTGGGACGACGAACACCTGGTCTTCGCCGATATCTGCTCGCCCAATACCGTGGCGAACCTGCGCGCAAACCCGGCGATCGAAATCAACGTCGTCGATGCGACCCTGCGCAGGGGCTATCGCTTCAAAGGCGTCGCCACGGTCCTGTCGGAGGGCCCTCTCTTCGAGCAAATCCTCCAATTCTATCGCCAGCGCGGAACGGCGAGCCCAATCAAGCATCTCGTGCTGATGAAGGTCGAACGCGCGGAGCCCCTCATCTCGCCGGCCTACGATCTGGGCCAGACCGAAGCGCAGGTGAGCGCTCGTTGGGAGGATCATTGGGACGATCTGCGCCGCCGCCGAGCCCACACGGGCGGCGCGGCTTGACGGGCCTAGCTATCGCTTAACGGGCGAACGGATCGGGCTACAAGACAAGCAGCGAGCGAATTAGCTGCTCAAAAGCGTGGCAACGGCGCACCAGAGATCGCTTTCTAGTCGCATCCCGCCCGAGCATGCATCCGCGCGGTGCAAGGCGTGCTGTAGTTTGATTTGGGGGAAAACGATGCAGTTCGATGACGTCGCGCTCATTGTCGTCATAGCGTTGGGTGTCTGTCTCATCGCCTGGCTGGTGTGGGCACGCTATGCACCGCTGCATTTGGCGGTGTCGGATAAACCTCTGTCGTCCGGCGGCCGGCAGTTCGGCGCCGACATTCCAGACCATTCGTCGTTGGGCAAGGTCGGCGAACTCGTCACGGCATTGATGCACGCAAAAGACGGCTGGCGGCAGCTGCCGTCTCAGCCGGCGGGCGTTCACGGGCTTGACGGGGTCTTCGTTCGCAACGTGGGCGGCGGCACTCAATTCGAGGTGCGGATCGTAGAGACGAAGTGCTCGCGCGACGGCGATCCGAAATCGAACTACAGCGCCGAGCAGATGGCCGATGCCAGGGTGATCGAGCAACTCGAGCGCTTGAAAGACGCCAAGTTCGAGGGCGAGCCGTATATGAGCCATCAGGCCGTCGAAGCGATCATCAAGGCGATCAGACGCGGTTCGATGCACGTGACGAAGCACTTCTACGCCCACATGCTCGGCACCGGAAATACCATGGTCTATTCCGTCACGAGGGACGGGCAGTTGGTCGATCAGCCCGCGGCAAGAGTGAAGCGCGTGAGCGGCGCGCCCCACCGTCTCATGCTGCAGGCGCTTGCGATCGGATTGGCGCGCTTGGATGCAGCTGGTTCGAGCTAGCCCTTCCGGTCGGGGCAATAGGAACCGTCATCGCACGTACCCCCAAAGGATGTGCCAATAGAGATAGTACACGAGGCGCATCCCATACATCGACGCGAAGCCGAAACGGCGCAGAAGGGTCAGTTGGACGAGATTGATCGCCCACACCTGCGCCCAGACATAGGCTTCAAGCCAGGAAAGCGATTGGTCGGCCAGCCCGGACCGCAGCTGGTACGTGGGCTCCAGAAGCGACACCAGGACGATGCAGGCCCACGCGATGCCATCGGAGTTGGAGCGCGCGATCGATCTCAAGCTCGCGAACAAGAGCGCAAGCGGCGCCGCGTGGAAGAGAACCTCCACGACAAGTGCGATCGACGGATAGAACAGGAGCGACCAGGGCGCCGGCACATTGGCGACCTCGATGCCGGCAAACCGGTCGACGACGACCACCGGTATCGCAAAGAGCGTGGCAAGCGCGGCCGCGACGCCGACGCCCGTAAGAGCGCCTTCTGGACGCGGGCCGAACCAGCCGCAGAGCTGAAGAGCGCGAAGAGAAATGACGCCGACGACGGCGGCCCCGCCGATTACGAGAACGGGACTGATGGCGCCGAAATAAGGCCCGAAGAACGAACCGGCGCCCGCGAGATC
>JBGOVA010000306.1:0-3406 GCA_041477875.1 Micropepsaceae bacterium
CGTCCCAATGCGACGCCACACGGTAGGTCAATCCGACGATGCCCTGGAGCGCGAGAACCGCGTCGGCGTCCTCATTGCCCAGATTGTCGTCGAAGCGGACATCGTCGACGCCGACGCCGACGCCGAAGTCGATCGCCCACTTGTTGGTGATCGGTTGGTCGTAGAGCGCATTGAAGAACCCGGTCCATTCCGACAGCTCGCCATCGTTCGGAAACGTCAAGCTCCTGCCGTCGAAAATGCTGTGAACGTCGTTGTTGCGGTAGCCCGCCTCGAACTCCAACCGCCAGTTGCCGTTGAAGGCAAAGCCAACCGTGCCGAGCGCGCCCCACCGGTTCTCGAATTGGATCTGATTATAGGTCCACAGCGGCAATTCTGCATCGTTGACGTGCACCCAACCGGCTTCCAGCCCCACATACCAGCCATGTCGCTCGGCGGCGGCGCTGGCGCTCCCTGCGGCAAGACACAGGCCGATGGCCGACCCAAGCAGAACCATCTTCACGCGCATCTTACTCTCTCCTGAGTTTTTTCATCGCTGAAGCGAATCTGTTTCTCGAACACCGCGAGGTGCATGTTGAGAAAATCGATTCGTGAATCACTTCATTGTGGAGGGTACAAAAGCGAACGCGCGCGACACTGGAAAACTCGCCCGAAGCGAGGTTGTGTCGCTGTGTTCTTGCTTTCCAGTTGCGCGCCCGCCACAGTTTCTGTGGTCAAAACGGCAAGTCATATTTTTGATCGATGTTCGAAAAATCGGACGCGCGGAATGTTTGAAAGTCGGCGGTGACTGAAATGGTGCGATCGATCTTCGGCTGGCAAAAACGCGACGGCGAAGCGTCGGGCCGATCCGCCGTCCCGCCCGGCCGTTTCGTCGTGGCGATCGGCGACGTGCACGGCCGCCTCGATCTCGTCGAAAGTCTTTGGCGCCAGATCGACGCCACGTCGCGGTTGTCATCCGCCCGTCAGAGAACCCTTATTTTTGTTGGCGATTATGTCGATCGCGGTTTGCAGTCGGCCCATCTGATCGATCGCCTTCTCGAAGGCTTCCCCGGCTTCGAGACGATCTTCCTCAAAGGCAACCACGACGAAACTCTGCTGCAGTTCTTGACCGACCCGAGCATCGGCGAAGCGTGGCGCAACTTCGGCGGCCTTGAAACGCTGCGCAGCTACGGCGTCTCGCACGCCGCGGGCAAAAGCTGGTCGCAAACGCGCAGCGAATTTGCGGCGGCGATTCCGAAGGCGCACGTGGACTTCTTCAAGAACCTGAAGTTGCACGTCGGCGTCGGTGATTATCTCTTCGTCCACGCCGGCATCAAACCGCGCGTGCCGCTGGAGGATCAGCGTGAGACCGACCTGCTGTGGATACGCGAGGAATTTCTCGAGAGTTCGGTCAACTTCGGGCGCATCGTGGTCCACGGCCACACGCCCACGGAAACGCCCGACATTCGTGCCAATCGCATCGGCATCGACACGGGCGCCTACATGACCGGCCGCTTGACCGCGCTGGTGCTTGAGGACCGGTCGAGGCGATTCTTGTCGACAGCTTAGCCGTGGATGATGTCTTGATCGCTATGCCGCGCCCGTTCTAACTGTGCGCCGCTGGTGGCTTCGCGCGGGCGCAGGGCCGAATCTCGGACGGAAGATCATGTTGAGCCGCCTTCTTGTGCTGTTCGCCACGCTCTTTCTGCTTGTGGCCTGTGCCGGCGACGGCGGGAATCCGCTGCAGCCCGGATCGTCCGATCCGCAAGCCGACCCAAGAGCCTCCGGCGACGACTACCGCTTGGGGGCTGAGGATAAAGTCAAAGTCACGGTCTTCGGCGAGCCCGATTTGTCCGGCGAATTCCTCGTCGACAGCTCCGGCGTGCTGTCCGCGCCCTTTCTCGGCCAGATTCAAGTGAAAGGCATGACTTTGCGCGAGTTCGAGGCGGCCTACGCCGGCAAGCTCCGCGACGCCCAGATCCTCCGCGACCCGCGCGTCAGCGCCGAAGTGACGAGCTTCCGCCCGATCTACGTGCTGGGCGAAGTGAAAAAGCCCGGTCAATACGCATATGTGAGCGGCATGACGGTCCAGAAGGCCGTGGCGCTGGCCGAGGGCTACACCTATCGCGCCAGCGAGGGCAGCGTCGAGATCACGCGCGGCGGGAACAAGTTCACGATCGACGTGACGCCGCAAACGAAAGTGCTGCCGGGCGACGAGATTCGAATCCCCGAACGCTTCTTCTGATCGACGCGCGGCAAAAGCCGCGCCCGTACCGGGTTGTGAAAATCCGAAAATTCGATTCGAGCGGCACATGGCGACGATAATCGCGCGTGCGAATCGCGCGCGCGACAACTTCTGATTCAGTTGGTGCGTTGATGGCCGAAGCGTAGACTCTTTAACGAATCATTAACCCGGGTCGTTTGCGTCCGACCGGGAGATCAAAGGCAGCCGAGTGCCGTGGCGTCGCGGCGCGAAGGTGGCGGGGAAACAGATGAGCGTCTTCAGCTTTCGCAGCCTAATTGTGACCGGTGCGGTGACGGGTGCCGTCGCGGTCGCGCAGTATTTCGGAGTGCCGTTCTCACTCACGCAGAACGGGCCGCGCGATACACAGCGCAACGAGCCTGCCGCATTGGTGCAAGAGACCGGCGCGGATAAAATCCTTGACGAATCACCGCTTGCTGGCGATCCCCGGATCCCGGGCGAAGCCGGTTCGTCGCCCATGTTCGGGGTCGGTTCGGCGCATGCGGCCGTTCTGAACCCGAACCGAAGCCCGCGCTCGAGTGCGTCGCGAGGCCGGGGGGAAAGTTCGAGTGCGAGTAGGAGCGCGAGTATGAAGCCCACCTGTGGCAAGCTGCTTGGTTGCGGCGCGATCATCGGATCGCTCGTCGTGGGACCCGTGTCGGCGCGCGCCCAGCCCGACATGACGAGCGAACTTGCGAACGCGATCTGCGCCGCGCCGAACACCGACGCGGTCGTGGCTGCGGTCGCCTCGTTCGACACATTGACGCCGGAAGATGTGGCCGAGGCCTTCGGCATCGCCGCCTTCTTGGGCGATCTCGGGCGCTGCTCGAACCAGCAAGCCATGGCCGACAGTTTTGCCTTCTACAAAAAGGGCAAGGATCCAGCACCTCTTGATGCGGCCTTCGCCTCGGGGCGCGTGGCGGCAAAACCTGAAGGCGGCACGGCGAGCGCCGAGATCTATCAAGGTTCGTTCGCGGCGCTGGGCACAGCCGGCGACCCGCCGAGCGGACAATAATGGTCGACGCCCCGGCGCCGCGCAGCCATGCACCGTCGGGGTGGTTTGTAAGAAACGCGGTCCCGTCAGGAGGGCGCTTCGTGCGGCAGTCGGTGGTCGGGCTCTTGGCGGCTGGCGCGCTACTTTGGGGCGCGACCGGCGCGCTCGCCAACGATCCCGACGGCGAAGCGACC
>JBGOVA010000141.1:0-12055 GCA_041477875.1 Micropepsaceae bacterium
CGGCTATTTCCGCGACCTCGACGGCAACAAGTTCGTCGCTTTCTGCATGGTGCCCAAAAGCAAAGGTTAGAACGGGCAGCGCGGCGCGCTGACGCCGGGCGGCAACCGCGTTCCTGAATCACCGCAGGCAAAACGCAACTGGCTTTCGCTCAGTCCGATCGCTTTCGAAAGGTCGGCGCCCTGCAATTGGGCGCCGATCATGTGGGCGCCGGTGAAGTTGGCGCCGTCGAGCTTGGCGCCGGCGAACCAGGCCCAGTTGAACCACGCGTTGGAAAAATTCGCGCCGCGCATGTCCGCGCCCTGAAACTGGGCACCCGAAAAGTTCGTGAAGACGAAGGAGGCGTTCGACATGTTGGCGTTGTTCAGCTGGGCGCCCGCCATGTTCGATCTGTCGAAATTCGCGCCCGACAGATTGGCCTCGATCATGTTGGCAAGCTGATAGAAGCCGTCGTGCAGGTCCGCGTTCGATAGGTCGCAGCGGAGGCACTCGCCGAACTTGGCGACGTTCTTCACGCGCTGGATGTCTCTGCGGTTTGCGGCCAAGGTGCCCTCAACGCCCGCCAAGACCATGGCGAACACGACTGCGGCCAACACGCCGGTACGGACTTGCATCGCTTTCCTCACCGCTTGATTTCGACGCTAGCGATATGTTCAACGGCCGCGGCGGTCAAATCATGTCGGGAATCAAGAGGCCGAGCGCGGCGATGAGCGCAATTGCCGTTACGGCAAACACGAAAACGAACCAAAGATGGACCGCATAGGCGATAGGGCGGTCGGCCTTTTCCTCGCCGAACAGCAGGGCGCATCCGCCCCAAACCGTGCAGATCACGGCGGCCCAAGGGAGGGCGAAGAGCGGAAGGCTCGATGCCGGGAGCCCGATCATGAGCAGGATCGGCGAGGTCGAACTCGCCGATGAGGCGATGATAGCACCGGTCGCGAGCGCTGTTGCGCCGATCGCTACGGCAGCAAGTCCCAGCGGTGTTCCGGGCCGCGTCCAGAAGCGTGCGGCGGCACCCGGGCCCAGGCGGACCATCCGCGTGGCGCCGACGATCGCCCACATCGCCGCGGAGATCAGCAGGAATGCCGTCAGCGCCAACAGCGCTGTCGTGAAAGGCGCGGCGGCAAGGTCTGCACGCGAGGACAGCGCCGCGAGATCGCGCGCAATCGCAGGCGCCCTGACGAGGCTCGTCACGAACAGCGGTGGGGAACGGTGCTGCGTGCAGGATGTGTCCGGCGCCCGGTTGGGGTTGTCGAGGAAGGCGCGCAGGATCGGCGCGCCGCAGGGTTTGTCGCCGCGCACGCCGTGACCGTAAAACGGCAATTCCACGAAGCGTGCGCCGATCTGTTCCGCCGCGGCCTTCGAATAGGACGGCGGGGTGATCGGGTCCCAGCTGCCCGCAAGGACGAGCGTCGGTACGTTGGTGGGGCCGGGCATCACCATCGGGCGTGCCGCCTTGACGCCCCAGTTCGCGCAGATGTCGAAGTGGCGCACGATCAACGTCATGTTGTCGCGCGCGAGCGGCCATGCGGCTGTCGCTTGCTCATAAGCCTCGCGCGAGTCGAAGGGGAAGCGCTCGTAACACTCGACGGCGGCGTATTGGCCGTGCGTGATCGAGAGCGCGCGTTCGCGAAACTGATCGACGAGCAGTGCGAAGACATCGCCATCGCGCGCCGCCACGCGTTCGATGAGATAGGGCAAGGCCTCGTAGGCGCTTCTGTCGTAGAGCATCTGATGGACGACGGTCATGAAGGCGGGAGCGCCGATCTTGACGGTGTCCGTCCAGTTGGCCGTCACGCCGATCGCGGGGACGTCCAGCGGTTCTTGGGCCAGGCGTTGAAGTGTCTTGAGGAACAACTCCTCCACGTTGCCGAAGCGGGCCTTGCAGGGCGCTTGGGCCGCGCAGGCCACGGACAGTTCCTTGAGCGAGCGCATCATGTTGACGACGACGTTGCTCGCGGGCGGGGCGTCGAGGGGATAGACCGAATCGAGAACCAGCGCGTTCAACCGATCGGCGTGTTCGCGCAGATAGGCGAGGCCGACCGCGGTGCCGTACGAGATTCCGTAAACCTTCCATTTTTCGAGGCCGAGCGCTTGGCGCAGCGCTTCCATGTCGGCGGCGGTCGCGTCGGTGTTGTATTTCGTGAGATCGAATTTTTCCTCGACCAAGCGGTCGTGACAGCGATTGTGGGCGAGCACCAAGTCGGCGGTCTCGGCGTCGACGGGCAGGCCTTTGACGCTTGCTTCAAAGATCGCGTCGCCGAGTTCGGGGCAGAGCGGCGGGCGGGAATAGCCGACGCCGCGCTGGTCGAACAGGATGAGCGTTCGCGCGCCCAGCGGTTCGTCGAGGCGGTAGCGGTAGTTGCCCATCTCGCCGCCGCCGGGTCCGCCATGCAGCATGACGACGGGGTCGGTTCGCTTGTTCGACTTGGGTTCGACGACGGCGACGGCCAACTCGATCATGCGGCCGGTCGGCTTTGCATAGTCTTCGGGAACGCGGAGATAGCCGCAGCGCACGCGTGCAAGATCTTGCGGCGACAGCGATTCAGCGCCCGGACAAGCTTCCGAGGGAAACGGTTTTGACGCGCCGGCGGCGAATGCGCGGGGCGCAACGGCGAGCAGGATGGCCAGCGTCAACGCCGCAAGCTGAAAACGGCGCTTCATCGGTGGCCTCGATCCGCTCTCGCGGAGGCTAAGTCTGCTTGCGATTGGCGAGTTCGTCGATCTGGCGGCGCATGGCTTCGAGCTGGGCCTTGAGGTCGGCGATTTCTTCGTCGGCGGCCGGTGTGTGACCTTCGGCGCCGTTCACCGGTGCCCCGCCCTCACGTTCCGCCTGATTGCGGGCGGCCATCAGCGCGCCGAAGGGGGTGAACATGCGCACCGCGCGCTCGAACATGGCCATGTTCTGGCGGGCGATGGATTCGAACTCCTTGAGCATGCCCTTGCCGCCGAAAGCGGTTGTGACTTGGTCGCGAATGCGCTCGTGGTTGCGCGAGAAGGAATCCATGCTGAGGTTGAGATAGCCCGGGATCAACGCCTGCATGCTGTCGCCGTAGAAGCGGATCAGCTGGCGCAGGAACGAAATGGGCAGCAGCTGCTGGCCGCCCTTGCCCTCTTCCTCGAAGATGATCTGGGTCAGGACCGAGCGCGTGATGTCTTCGCCCGACTTGGCGTCGTAGACGTTGAATTCCTGGCCGCGCTTGACCATGTCGGCGAGGTGATCGAGCGTTACGTAACTCGACGTCGCGGTATTGTAGAGGCGGCGGTTGGCGTATTTTTTGATGGTGATCGGATCGGTAATTGGGCTCG
Source organism: Micropepsaceae bacterium (assembly GCA_041477875.1). Lineage (GTDB taxonomy): Bacteria > Pseudomonadota > Alphaproteobacteria > Micropepsales > Micropepsaceae > SZUA-430. The sequence goes on from JBGOVA010000141.1 coordinate 3,308, forward strand.
TCATTGCCGTGCCTTGGTTGCGGGCGGAATGCTGCAGCGCAGTCGCTTCTTTGCTGCGCAGCATGCTACGCGAGTTTCAAGGTCATTCCTATCGCAGATGCGTTAAAGGCCAGGCTGCCGCTGTAAATGGTTCAAGCCCCGGCGGGGCGTTCACTTTTGGCCGAATTTCTGCGGGACGGCTTGGCCCGGCCGTCCCCGGTATGCCATTGTCAGCGTTAACAGACGCTCATATCCCGCTTACTTCAGGAGACTTGCCTATGACAGACGTCGTCATTGTTGCAGCTGCACGCACTGCCGTCGGTTCATTCAACGGCGCCTTCGGATCGGTGCCCGCGCACGATCTGGGAAAGGCCGTGCTGAAGGACGTTTTGAAGCGGGCGAAGGTCGAGCCCAAGGACGTGACGGAGGTGATCCTCGGCCAGATTCTCTCGGCCGCGCAGGGTCAAAATCCAGCGCGCCAAGCGTCGATCAACTCGGGCATTCCCGTCGAAGTGCCGGCGTGGGGCGTCAATCAGCTTTGCGGCTCTGGGTTGCGCGCGGTTGCACTTGGGTTTCAGGCGATCGTGAACGGCGATTCCTCGATCGTCGTCGCGGGCGGCCAGGAATCGATGTCGATGGCGCCGCATGCGGCTTACCTGCGCGCGGGGCAGAAGATGGGCGGGCTCGAGTTCATCGACACGATGATCAGGGATGGGTTGTGGGACGCCTTCAACGGCTATCACATGGGCAATACGGCCGAGAACGTGGCGCGCGAGTGGCAGATCACGCGCGAGCAACAGGACCACTTCGCCGTCGCGTCGCAGAACAAGGCTGAGGCGGCGCGCAAGTCCGGGCGCTTCAAGGACGAGATCGTGCCGGTCGCGATCAAGGAGCGCAAAGGCGAGAAGATCGTCGACACGGACGAATATATCCGCGACGGCGTGACCTACGACTCGATCAAGGATCTTCGCGCCGCGTTCATCAAAGAGGGCGGCACGGTGACCGCCGCCAATGCCAGCGGCATCAACGACGGCGCCTCGGCGGTCGTCTTGATGAGCGCGAAAGAAGCCGACAGGCGCGGCCTGAAGCCTCTCGCCTACATCAAGTCTTGGGCGCAGGCCGGCGTCGATCCGAAGGTCATGGGGTCGGGGCCCATTCCGGCATCGCGCGCGGCGCTAAAGAAAGCGGGCTGGACGGCCAAAGACCTTGATCTGATCGAGGCCAACGAAGCGTTCGCGGCACAGGCGTGCGCGGTCAACAAGGACATGGGTTGGGACACGTCGAAGGTGAACGTCAACGGCGGGGCGATCGCGATCGGACATCCGATCGGCGCGTCGGGCGGGCGCATCCTGGTCACGCTGCTGCACGAAATGCAAAAGCGCGACGCGAAGAAGGGTCTTGCCACGCTGTGCATCGGCGGCGGCATGGGAATCGCCATGTGCGTCGAGCGTTGAGCGAACAAAAACACACAATAGGGAGGAACAAATGGCACGGGTAGCAATCGTCACGGGCGGCACGCGCGGGATCGGCGAGGCGATCTCGGTCGCGTTGAAGAAGGCCGGATACAAAGTCGCCGCGATCTATGCGGGCAACGACGAGCGCGCGAAAGCATGCGCCGACAAGAACGGGATCGCGTGCTTCAAGTGGAACGTGGCCGACTATGACCAGTGCATGAAGGGCGTTGCCGAGGTTGCGGCGAAACTCGGACCGATCGACGTGCTCGTCAACAACGCCGGCATTACGCGCGACGCGACGCTGAAGAAGCAATCGCGAGCGCAATGGGACGAAGTGCTCGACACCAATCTCGGCGGCTGCTTCAACATGTGCAAGGCGGTGTGGGATTCGATGCTGGAGCGCAGCTTCGGACGCATCGTGAACATCGGCTCGATCAACGGGCAGGCGGGCCAGTACGGCCAGGTGAATTACGCGGCGGCCAAGTCCGGCATCCACGGCTTCACGAAGGCCCTGGCGCAGGAAGGCGCCGCCAAAGGGATCACCGTCAACGCGATCGCGCCGGGCTACATCGATACGGACATGGTCCAGGCGGTTCCGCCCAACGTGCTTGAGAAGATTGTCGCCAAGATTCCCGTAGGACGATTGGGCAAGGCCGAGGAAATCGCGCGCGGCGTGTTGTTCCTGGTCGCCGACGACGCCGGTTTTGTGACGGGCTCCACTATGTCGATCAACGGCGGTCAGCATATGTATTAGCCAGGGATCAGAAGGCAGGGATCAGGCATCAGACAAGTGCCGTTGATTCCTGATATCTGATCCCTGATTCTTGGGGTCACCATGTCATTCGACGATGCTCTGATCGCATTGGCCGACCCGACGCGCCGGGTCGTACTTGAGCGCCTCGTCAAGCGGCCGTGCGCGCTTGTCGATCTGGCGCAGGAGATGCTTCCCGTCAGCAGGCCCGCGGTGGCGCAGCACCTCAAAGTGCTGGAGGAGGCGGGGCTCGTCACCGTGAGCCGCGACGGCATCCGCCAGTTCTATGCGGTGGACATGGAAGCGGTCGCGGCGGTGCGCGAGTATTTCAACACGGTTTGGAGTGACGCGATCCAGGCGCTCAAAGCCGCCGAACCGCCGAAGCCGCCGCCGAGCTGGCGGCGCAGGTTCTGACCCGGAAAATAACTCTGTAAGTGTTGACTTACGCTCTATGCGAGCGTATGTGTAAGCTATGACTTACGGAAACGCGCTCATTGCCTTGGCTGATCCGACGCGTCGCGCAGTGTTCGAGCGGTTGCGCAAGGGTGCGAAGGCCGTCGGCGATATCGCGGACGGACTGCCGGTCAGCCGGCCGGCGGTGTCGCAACATCTCAAGGTTTTGAAAGACGCGCGGCTCGTCACGGCCTATCGCGACGGTACGCGGCAGTTCTATGCGATCGACACGCAGGGTCTTGCCGCGGTGCGCGACTATTTGGACAGCTTCTGGGGCGACGCGCTCGGCGCGTTCAAAGCCTATGCGGAGAAAGACGTGCCGAAAGCGAAGCACCGGCGAAAAGCGAGGTCACGATGAGTGCAGACATGAAGGCGACGGCATCATTGCTTCCGCCGGTGGTGAAATCCTTGGTGGTGGCGCGCAGCCAAGCCGATGCGTTTCGCCTTTATACCGATGAAATCTCGATGTGGTGGCCCAAGCACGCGCATTCGATCGGCGAAGCCAAGGTGGCGAGCGTCACGATGGAAGGCCGCGCCGGCGGGCGCATCTTCGAGCGCTGGCACGACGGCACTGAGAAGGATTGGGGCACCATCATCGCTTACGAACCGCCGCAGCGACTGGTTCACACATGGCACATTTCGACCGACCCGGATCACGCGTCGGAAGTCGAACTGAGATTCGCGCCGCTCGGTGCCAATCGCACGCGGGTTACGCTCGAGCATCGTCATTGGGAGCGGATGTCGGGCGAACGCGCGGGCGTGGTGCGCGGGAACTACGACAATGGTTGGGAAGCCGTGTTTCTCGAGGGCTTCGGGAAGCACGCAGGCAAAGTCGAAGGAGAGAACTCATGATCACACTTTATTGCTCGGCGAACACGCCGCCGTTCATCAATCGGGAATGGGTGCGCGATCTGCGTGGGCTTTGGGCGGCCGAAGAATGTGCCGTCCCCTACAAGATCCATTGGCTCGACACGGCCAAGAGCGAACAGCGCGAGCCGGCCTACAAGGCGGTCAATCCGTTCGGGATCATCCCGGCGATGACCGACGGCGAGTTCAAGTTGTTCGAATCGGGGGCGGTCGTCGCCTATATCTGCGACAAGGCGGGCAAGCACATTCCGGCGCCGCGGACGAAAGAACGCTCGCTCTACGATCAATGGTGTTTTGCCGCGCTCAACACCGTGGAGCCCCAGGTCTTTCAACACATGATCGCGGCCGTCTTGAACAAGGATGCTGCATGGTCGAAGGAAAGGGCGCCGCAGTTGCGCGAGAACGCGTCGCTGCGCCTCGCGTCGCTGGACACCGTGCTCGCGGACCGTATGTATCTGCTCGGGTCCGATTTCTCTGGGTCCGATTTCTCTGGGTCCGATTTCTCCGGGGCCGATATCTTGATGGCCCATGTGCTGAACTTTGTCGCCGATCCCGCGTTGCTCGACGCGGCGCCGCATGTGAAGGCGTATCACGCGCGTGCGAAGGCGCGGCCGGCTTACGCGCGGGCGCTGGCGGCACAGGCGGGTGGCAAGAATGCCGCAGTTGCGGCGCGATAAGGCACGCGAAACCGAATCGAACGCGGCGCTCACTAACCTGGCATTAACGCAAGGGAAAGCCGCGTTCGCCGAACCACATTGTTGCCATCATCACAGGCAATACACGCTCCGGGATCGCGGGGAGAGACTTGAGCGGGCGGCCGGATAGGCCGATTGCCTGCACCGTGGCCCGTTGCGGAGCGTTGTGTGAGGCTTCTTTCGCGTCGCGTGATGATCTTTGTTCTCGCCGCGCTTGTCGCGGGTGCGAGCGCAACGGTCAGCCGCGCCTACGACCGCGAGCCGCCACGTATTGCTCATTGCATCTCCGACTATGCGCGGATCGGGTTCGTGCTCGACCGCTCGGCCGAGTTGGCGAAGCTCAGGTTCGACGGCACGGAAGAAATCCTCGTCTTGCGCTGGCAGCCGGCTGCGGGCGGCGACCGCTTGCTGATCCGCGACGACAACGAAGTGGTGTTGCGCATATCGGGGCTCGGCGGCGTCACGCTGTTCACGCCTGAGAATCGGCGCGGTATTCCGGTCGCGTGCGATGCAACCGCGACGCCGCTTTCGCCCGTGCCGCCGTCTATCGTCTTCGTGCGCGACATCGCCGGGCGGATCATGTCGCAGCTCAGGGCCGAGACGGGGCAGGAGATCGTCTTCGAAGCGAATTGGGGCGCGGTCGCGGGCGACGAAGGCGCGCGGGGCATCCTGTTCGACGCGATCCGCAACGCCGGCACGGCCTTGTTCGGCATCTCGCGCACGGCGCCGGGGCGGGCCGGCATTTCCAACTACCTCAGGCGCGTGCGCTTCATGCAGGCGCGCTTTCCCTCGACGTCGCTTCAGGGCGACATGCTGATCGTGAGTTTCAGCGTCGAACAGGGGCTTGCGGGCCGGCCGTCGTCGTTCGCCATCCGCCGGCAGCTCGCGCAGATCATGCGCTAACTAGCGCGGCCGCCAGCCGGGCGGCGCCATTTCGAAGCCTTCGAACGTGAAACCGGGCGCCACCGTGCAGCCGACGAGCGTGTAGGCGCCCAGCGGGCGGGCGCTTTGCCAGACGTTCTTGGGAACGACGATTTGCGGGTGTTCGCCTTTGCCGAGCGCGGGCCCCAAGCGATGCGTTTCCGATTTGTGTCCGTCGGAGACCGCGAGCTCGAGGGCGTCGCCTGCGTACCAATGCCAAACTTCCGCCGCATCGATGCGGTGCCAGTGCGAGCGTTCACCCTGACGCAGAAGATAATAGATCGCGGTCGAGGGCGAGCGCTCGCCGGGCTCGCCGTGGTCGCGGAACGTTTCGCGGAAGTGTCCGCCTTCGGGGTGGGGCTGCAGGTTGAGAAGACGTATGACCTCGTCGGCCGTCATCAGAAGACGTCTTTGCGCCGGCGGGTTTCGGCGAAGACCGCGACGACATCGGCGTTTTCGAGGTTCAGCGTCTTGCGCAGCTCCTTGCTCGCCGGGCGCAGGAACGGATTCGTTTCGCGTTCGAGGCCGATGGTCGTGGGGATCGTCGGTTCGCTCGAAGCACGCAGGCGCTCGACTTCGGCCATGCGTTTCTTCAAGGCCTGGTTGCTTGGTTCGAGCGTCAGGGCGAAGCGGCCGTTCGAGAGCGTGTATTCGTGGCCGCAATAGACGCGCGTGTCGGGCGGCAAGGCCGCGAGCTTCGACAGGCTCGACCACATTTGCGCGGGCGTGCCTTCGAAGAGGCGGCCGCAACCCATCGCGAACATCGTGTCGCCGGTGAAGACGGCCTTGTCGGCTTCGAACCAGAACGCGATGTGGCCCTTGGTGTGGGCGGGGATGTCGAAGATGCGCGACTTGGCGTTGCCGAGCGACCAGACATCGCCCTCGCCGACCTCTTCGTCGATGCCGGGGATGCGGTCGCGGTCGGCGCGCGGGCCGACGATGCGTGCGCCGGTTTCCGCCTTCAGCGCAAGGTTGCCGCCGGTGTGATCGAAATGGTGATGCGTGTTCAGGATGTGCGTGAGCTTGAGACCGTGCTTCTTCAGCGCGGCGAAGACGGGTCGTGCTTCGGAGGGATCGACGACGGCGACCGAATTCGTCGACGGCTCTTGCACCAGATAGGCGTAGTTGTCTTTGAGGCAGGGGACGAGATGGATGTTCAGCATGGGCGTCACGTGCTGATGTTGTACGCGGCGAGCGCTGCCATGTTGACGATATCGTTCATCTTGGCGCCCAAGGGCGCAATTTGCACCGACTTCGACAAACCCACGAGGAGCGGGCCGATCACGGTCGCGCCACCGATCACTTGCGTCATCGTCGTCGCAATCGAGGCCGAATGGATCGCCGGCATGATCAACACGTTGGCCGGTTCCTTCAAACGGCAGAACGGATAGCGCGCCATCAAATCCTTATCGAGCGCGACGTCCGCGTTCATTTCGCCGTCGTATTCGAAATCGACGCTGCGCTTGTCCAGGAGATCGACCGCCTCGCGCACGCGCTGCGAACGCTCGCCCCAGGGCTGGCCGAAGGTCGAGTAGGCGAGAAGTGCCACGCGCGGTTCGTAGCCGAAGCGACGCGCGACGGCCGCGGTCTGGATCGTGATGTCGACGAGTTCCTCGGGCGAGGGCATTTCGTGGACGTTGGTGTCGGCGACGAAGACGGTGCGGCCCCGGTCCAAGATGATCGAGACGCCGATCAGGCGTTCGCCGGGCTTTGGATCCAGGACATAGCGGATGTCGGAGAGCGCGACCGAATAGTGGCGCGTGACGCCCGTGACCATCGCATCCGCGTGGCCGGCGGCTACGACGGAGGCGGCGAAGATGTTGCGGTCGTAGGTCACCTGCCTCAGGCAGTCGCGGTGGAGCGCGCCCTGGCGCTGCCAGCGTTTGTAGAGCGCCTCGGCGTATTCCTGCGTGCGCGGGCTTTCGCGCGCGAACTGGATTTCGAGTTCGTCGACGTCTTCAAGACCCGACAGGCGCGCGGTTTCGTGGATGCGTTCGGGATCGCCGACGAGGATCGCCTTGCCGAGGCCGCTGTTTTGATAGGAGAGCGCGGCGCGGATGACCGCTTCCTCTTCGCCCTCGGCAAAGACCATGCGTTTCGGCTGCGTGCGCACGCGCGCGACGACGCGCTGAACGATGGAGGCGACGGGGTCGAGGCGCGAGGCGAGCTCGTTCGCATAGCGATCGAGGTCGGCGATCGGCTTGCGCGCGACGCCCGATTCCATGGCGGCCTTGGCGACCGCGATCGGCACGGTCGAAATCAGGCGCGGATCAAAGGGGACCGGGATGATGTAGTCCGGTCCAAATTTCGGGCGCGCGGTGTGGTAGGCGGCGGCGACTTCGTCGGGCACGTCCTCGCGCGCGAGTTCGGCGAGCGCGTGGGCGGCCGCAATCTTCATCGCGTCGTTGATCGTGCGCGCACGCACGTCGAGCGCGCCGCGGAAGATGTACGGGAAGCCCAGCACGTTGTTGACTTGATTGGGATAGTCCGAGCGGCCCGTCGCCACGATCGCGTCGGAGCGCACGGCCGCGACATCTTCAGGTGTGATCTCCGGATCGGGATTGGCGCAAGCGAAGATGATGGGCTTTGCGGCCATCACCTTCACCATCGCTTGGGTCATGGCGCCCTTGACCGAGAGGCCCAGGAACACGTCGGCGCCCGTCAATGCTTCCGTCAACGTGCGCGCCTTGGTCGCGGCGGCGTGCGCCGATTTCCACTGATTCATGCCTTCGGTGCGGCCCTTGTAGATCACACCCTTGGTATCGCAGAGGATTGCGTTCTCGTTCGGCATGCCCATGGCTTTGATGAGTTCGAGACAGGCGATGCCGGCGGAGCCTGCGCCGTTCACGACCATCTTGGCGGTCTTGATATCGCGGCCGGTCAAGTAGAGCGCGTTGACAAGCGCCGCCGCGGTGATGATAGCGGTGCCGTGCTGATCGTCGTGAAACACCGGGATCGACATCATTTCGCGCAGGCGCTGCTCGATGATGAAGCACTCGGGTGCTTTGATGTCCTCGAGGTTGATGCCGCCGAACGTCGCGCCCAGGAAGCGAACGCAGTTGACGAACTCGTCGACATCGTGCGTCTCGACTTCGAGGTCGATCGAATCGACGTCGGCGAAGCGCTTGAAAAGCACGGCCTTGCCTTCCATGACGGGTTTCGCCGCCAGGGCACCCAAATCGCCGAGCCCTAAGATCGCGGTGCCGTTCGTGATGACGGCGACGAGATTGCCCTTGGCCGTGTAGTCATAGACTGTGGAGGGATCCTCGGCGATCGCGCGCACGGGAACGGCAACGCCCGGCGAATAGGCAAGACTCAGGTCGCGCTGCGTGTCCATCGGCTTCGACGGCCGGATTTCGATCTTGCCAGGCTTGGGTTGGCTGTGAAAAAGAAGGACTTCCTGATCGGTGAATGGGCGCTTTTTCGACATGTGTTCCGCAGGCCCCTTCAGCCGTTATGGGACGATGAGTCCCGGCGCGGGGCCGTTTCCTCTGAGACTTGAATACTCGCGCGGCACCCCCGCGCACAAGGGCGGCTGGCCAACGCTGGTCGGCGCGATCTCCCCTCGCCCTTCCATCTTCTGGAAGGGCGAGGGGCCGGGGGTGAGGGATGGCCGTTGCGACAGGCC
>JBGOVA010000074.1:0-18173 GCA_041477875.1 Micropepsaceae bacterium
CAACACGACCGTGATGGCGACGGGATCGGGCACGCTCGAGCAACTCGAGGCGTTCGCGTGGAACCTGCGCGTGCCGTTCGATTTGATCTGGACGCCGGAGACGCGGCCCGTTGTTTCGCCCGGCAATCGCTGGACGTTGGAGCTCGAAACGACGCCGGCCGACAGTGTCACGATGTCGGGCACAGTCTGGCTGGAAGAATTGGGCGGTTAAATGAGCGGGATCTTTCGCCCGCCGTTTCGTCTGCCGACGCCGGTTCAATCGCCGCTCGGCACGCTCTCGCTTGCGGCGACGGGCGGGACGATACAACCGGCGCTCTTTGCAAACGCGAACCAGTTCTTCGCGCCCACGATTCGCGTGACGCTAAAGCCGGCGGCGTTGGCCAATGCGAGTCAGTATTTCGCGCCTGTCATTCGCGCCACGTTGAAGCCGGCAGCGTTGGCGAACGCGAACACATTCTTTGTGCCCAGCGTTGCGGTCGGCGCGGCGAATATTCAGCCGGGCCTGTTTACGAACGGGCAGAGCTTTTTTGCGACCGTGCTGCGGCTTGCGGTGCGGCCGGCGGCGCTGAGCAACGCGCAGGCGTTCTTCAGTGCGCGGAGTAATCTCGCTCTGCGGCCGGCGGCTCATGCGAACGCGCCGGTCTTTTTTGGGCCGCGCCTCAGCCTGCGCATTTCGCCAGCTGCCTACGCGAACGCGCAAGCGTTCGGGGCGGCGGCGATCGTGTTGCCGGGGATCAAGGCGGCGCCGTTCTTGGCGTCGGCTGGCACGATCTTCGCACCGAGCGTGAACGTCGCTTTCGCGCAGCAGGTTGTCGGCACGCTGAACGTCGCCGGCTGGACGCGCGAGGGCCCGCGGCGGGCGCGTCGCAAGGCGCCGCTCGATTGGCCGAACCTGCCGAAGGTCGGGAGTGCGCCGCCGTGGCGGCTGACCGTCGTCACGCCGCAAGTCGCGCGCGAACAGGCGCGCGTGCGGCTGCATTGGCGCAAGCGCGCGGAACAGCTGCGGCGGCGTCGCGACGTCGACCGGCGGGTGGCCGGCATCGTCGAAGATCTCGTCGATCAGGAAGTCGCGCGTACGATCGCGCAGCTGATCGCGGAGGAGGCATGACGAACGGCGTTAGCGACCTCGTCGGAGATCTGCATCGTCGCGTAGTCGAAGCCGGTGGTGCCGGAGACGAAGATCCATTCGCCGTCGACGACGGCGCGGGAGTAGGCCATCTGTTTCTCGAACGGCGAGCCGGATGAAATCAATTTCACCACGCTGGAGTCCTTCGATCGGAGAGAAGGCGCATCCTAATGGAGGCTGGGCGGGCCGGTCAGCGTCGTGAACATCGCGGTGATGAGCAATATGAGCGCAGCGAGCGCGATTTCGGCGCGGATCGAGCGCCTCAGGGAAACGGTCGCGGCTTGATCGCCGGCTTCGATGCGCGGCGTGAAGCGAAGCTTGTTCAGCGCGGCCAAAGCGAGAAGGCCGGCGACCAAGCCGAGCTTAATCAGCAACAGGCGGCCGTAGGTCGAGCCGATGAGTCCGTCGGGCAGGTCGAGCATCGCCCATATCAAGAAGAGGCCGGCGGCGATGAGTGCGCCGACCATGACGAGCGCGACGTTGCCGAAACGTTTGAGGATCGCGGCGAGGCGCGGGCGATCCGGGCTCGCGGTCAACTGCAACAAGGGCACGAGCGCGCCCACCCAATAGGCGGCGGCCACGAGATGAAGCGCGACAACGAACTGGGGCCAGTTGCCGGGGCCGAGCGATACCGTGTGGCCGGTCAGCGCGAAAGAACCGGCGGCGAGAACCGCGCCGGGCGCGGCGGCGACGGCCGTCCATCGCGGGCTCGGTGCGAATGCGGCGACCGCCAGCAGGCCCAACGCGCGGACGACGGCCGCCGGGCCTTCGCTGCCTTCCAGCACCAATCGGATGAGGGTCCAATCCCATAGGCTCGCGGCGTTGCCGCCCATCGATGCGGCGGCAACCGCGACGCGCGCGAAGGTGAGATAGAGCGCGAGCGTTGCCATTGCGCGCGTGAAGGCGGCGGCCCTGCGGCGCTGAACCGGCGTCAGCTGACCCGTGAAGATCAGCAGGAAGAAGGCGCCGCCCGCCGCGGTCAGGCACGTCGCGTAGAGCAGCGCTTTCACCAGGGTGGATAGGACGTTCCAGCTGTTCAGCTTGAAGGGACCGGCCATGTGACCGCTCATCCCGCCATGCGCGGCGACGGCGAAGTCGAACGAACCCGTCACGACGTGACCGTCCGCGGCCATCGCGGTCCATTCGATTTCAAAGGCGCCGTCCGCGAGCACGGGCAAAGGGGCCGTGAACGTCATCGCGGCCGGCGCGGTGCGATCCACGGGCAAGGGCACGTCGAGATTGTTTGAAACGAGGCGAAGCCTGATCAGGCGCACGTCGGCTGCGAAGGTCAGCGTGACGGTGTCGGCGCGGCCGACGACTTCGCCGTCGGCGGGCATGGAACTCTTCAGCGCGGAATGCGCCCATGAGGCTTGCGCGCACAGCAATGCCGCGACAAACAGAACGAACAGCTTTTTGATCATCAAATCCGGCGGGTCGGCCGACCCGTCTCCCCGCCGGGAGTTTGTCCATAGAAACCGGCGCGCTTCAAGCGAGGGCTCATGCAGACACTTCCCGAAATCGTCTTAACCCTGTGGGGGCGCAAGCGCGCGCCGCAGGTCGCCGACGAATACCGATTGGCGCTCGCGGGGCGCGATTTGTTGGTCCGCGACCTCGCTATGTTCTGCAATGCGGCGGCGCCGATCGCGGGCGCTTCCGAATTCGATCGTGGCGTTGAAGAGGGCAAGCGCCGCGTGTGGCTGCACATCACACGGATGTGCGGCTTGAAGCCCTCGGATTTCGTCATCATTACCGATGGAGGTAAGTTCCATGATTGACGCGCCCGCCTTTGCGGACACCGCGAATGAAGATACCGGTCACGCTCAGAACGATTGGGTCTCCGGATTGACGCCCGATCTCAAGCAGCTGGTCGAGACGAAGGGCTATAAGACCCCGGCCGACGTGGTGCAGGCCTATGCGCACGCGCAGCGCGCGATCGGCGCCGACAAGATTCCCATGCCCAAGGACGGCGTGTGGGACGATGTCGCGCGCAGCAAACTCGGCATTCCGAAGTCGGCGGAGGGCTATCAGTTGCGCCGGCCGGACCTGCCGCAAGGGGTGACTTACGACGAAGCGTTCGAGAAGGCCGCGCTGCCGGTCGCGCACAAGCTCGGCCTTACGCCGCATCAGGTGCAGGGGTTGCTCGACTTCTACGCCGGGCATCAAGGGCAGACGTTTCAATCGGCCGTGCGCGGGCGCGGCGACGAGGAAGCGCAATCGATCGGCCATTTGCAGCAGGAATGGGGCCAGGGCTACGACGCCAAGGTGGCGCAGGCCGCGCGCGCGGCGCGCTATTTCGGCGGGCAGTCGCTGATCAACTTCCTCAACGAAAGCGGCATGGGCAACAACACGGAACTCGTGCGCGCGTTCGCCAAGATCGGCTCGATGATGACGGAAGACACGCTGAAGATCGGCAAGGCGCAAGGCTTCTCGCTGACGCCCGATGAAGCGCGGCGCGAGGCGAACAAGCTGATGGCGTCAGAGGCCTATACGAAGCGCGACCATCCGGAACATTCCGCGACGGTCGAGCATGTGAGCCATTTGTTCGAGCATGCGTATCCGGACGGCGCTTGAGTTTTCTTTGTTGTGAATCTGTGGGCCGGTGTGATCGCGCCCGGAACAACGGGCGGGGCCTTGGGCTCGGCCCTATTTTTTTGTCTCTGCGAGCCAACGCAACGAACAGGCGATCAGACATGCTCAAGCAGACACCCTCAGGTCTACCCGACGGGAACGCACGGCCTTTGGAGGACGAAGCGCCCGCGCTCGGTGAGCCCGTGATCGCGGAGCCGCCGCCGCGCGACGAGGGGCCGGCCGATCTGCCTGAGAATTCTGCCAAGGCGCGCGCGCCGGAGGGACCTGCGGGCGTGCGGCGGGCGGTGGTGCCGCGGGAGCTGGTCGAGGACTTCGTCGGGCACATGCGCGATCAGTTCGCGATCGTGCCGCTCATCGGCCCGGGACCATCGGCTATCCCAACGGATTGCAGTATGCGAACAAGACGCGCGTCCTCGCGGTTGGTGGGGCACGAGGCGTCTGGTTCTATCAACCGAAGGAAAAACCGCAGTGAGCTGATCTATCGCTGCTTGAACGCCGCCTCCTGACGCGAGCGCGCGTTCGCTAAGGTCGGCTGCCTTGCGATCAGGACTCGTCTTCCTCATCCGGTTCGGCGACCGCAGCGAGTTTCTTCTTCTTGGCGGTGCTTGCCCTCTTTGCCGGCGGATTGGCCAGCTTCTTGGCGCGGCGTTCGGCGAGTTCGGTCTGGATCGCGGGCAGTAGCGCGGAAGCGCCGTTGCGTTGGAGGTTCGAGCCCGTCTCCTTCAGGCGCAGCGCATTGGCGTTAAGCGAGGCGAGTTCGTCGTCGCTCATCAAGGGAATGCGATCGCGCAAATCGACGATGACGGGCGCCGCGCCCGTATCGGTTCGTGCGGACTTTGCGGCGTCTTTGTTCATACGCTCGAGTCCTCGCGTTTCTCGCCCGCTTGTGACCCGCGCAAAGGCGGGCGGGCGATCGGTTTGGAAATAAGAAAGGCGATGGCACGTTTGCGCGCGCCATCGCCGTTTCTAGACATGGGCGAATCGGGCCGGCATACGCCGAACCAATCCATCAGCGCGCATTAGGCCGCGCGAAGATTGACGGCCTTTGCGCCGCGCGCATCCGCCTCGGTGTCGAAAGTTACGCGTTGGCCTTCGCTCAACGTGCGTAGCCCCGCGCGCTCGACCGCGGTTGCGTGGACGAAGACATCCTTGCCACCGCCTTCGGGCGAGATAAAGCCGAAGCCTTTCGTCGCGTTGAAGAACTTGACCGTTCCGGTCATCGAAGCCATGGGATTTTCCTTGAGACAAAATGTTCCGCCGTGGCGACATGCCATGACGTTGTGAAAAGCTTAGCAATCGTCGGGAAGGGTTGGGAACCGGTTTGCGCGAGATGCACGCTTTCGTGCGCGTCGTCGCGAATCCGGGGTCCGCACTTCACAAATGTGCAGCCGTCACGTGTAGGGGTTTACACGGATCGCAACCGATAAGCAATAAATAACGCCGAAACGGCTGAATTTCGCCTTAAAGCGCGGCTGCCGCGGCTACCTCATTCAGGACCGCCGTGTAGTGCAAAACCGCAGCCGCCAACACCAGCCAATGCCAAATCGCGTTCTGGTAAGGCAAGCGCTCCCACAGATGGAAGGCGACGCCGAGGATATAGGTCACGCTTCCCGCGATCAGCAGCATCAGACTTGTGGGGGAAATCGCACTCGCCAAGCGATGGGCGACGACGAAGATCGACAGTCCGAGCCCGATGTAGAGCAGCACCGTCATGCGCTCCCAGCGGCGGGGATAGAAGAGCTTTAACGCTATGCCGGCGAGTGCCACCGCCCACACGAAGGCCAACAGGCCATAGCCCCACGCGCCGCCGATTCGGTTCATGACGAAAGGGGTGATGGTGCCGGCGATCATGACGAAGATCGCGGCGTGATCGAGGCGGCGAAGCATTTCTTTGACCGGCGAGTGGGGCCAAAAATGATAGGCGGCCGAGAAGCCCACCATCGCAAGAAGGCCGATCGCATAGAGCCCGGCGCCGACGAGAAGGAGCGCGGGGCCGGCGCTGGCCTTCAACATCAGCACCAGCATGCCGGCAATGCCGCAACTGACGCCGACGACGTGCGCGCCGATATCCGCGCGCTGTTCGCCCAGCGTATAGACGGGGTACGCAGTGCGCAGCCCATCGTCGCCAGATGTCATGATCGCTCTGTCTGTCTCAGCGCTGCGGCGTCGTTGTCGTTAGACGCTGCCTTCTCTAAACGCGAGAACCGAGACGAAGCCGGCGACGACTGCGGCCGCCCAGCTCAGCGCGAGCGGAACATGATAGCTGCCTACGGTGACGTCGAGACCGTAGTAAGCGCGCGCAGCTTGGCCCGCGGCGATCACGCCCAAGAGTATGGCGGCGATGATGGTGAAACGTTTGGGCATTGAAGCTCCTTCCCTGTTGGCGCGCACATCGGTTTGCCGACCGCGCGTTATTGTTTCGGCTTGAGGCTCGGCACGGGCGCATCGCTCGCGTGCCGGCTGATGCCGTGCACACGCGCGCTGCGCAAAATTGTGTTGGGCTGTTGGTCGGACCTATGGGCCCCGCTCCGAAGCAGGCAATAGTGTTACACTATATGTGGTGTTTATGCCAGGCGTATGCAATTGACCCCTCGCGCGGATGTCAGGCGGCTTCCCTGAAGAGCATCACGCTGAGAAAGGCGGCAACGCCCGCGGCGATCCAACTTGCGGCAATCGGCACCTGGTAACCATCGACGACGACTTCGATGCCGAAATAAGCGCGCGCGGTTTGGGCCGCCGCAACGAGTCCCAAGAGCAAAGCGGCAATCACGGTGAATGGTTTGTGCACTGCGACCTCCCTTTTTTGCCGGCACTCCGATCGGCGCGTCGGCGCACTTTAGCGCCGAACGGATGCACAGGCGAGACAAGGTCACGCGCCTCTCCCTTGCATCGGTGGACGCAAGTTCATGCGGCGGTTGCGCGTTGGCGGTTGCGGCGTTGTGATAGCTTCCCCCACTCTAATAAAGGACCGGGGGACTTCATGCATCGTCTGCTGTTTCTCGCTGTGGCGATCGCTTTCATCGTCGCGACGGTCTCGAGCCACGCCGAAGAGGCGAAGAACAATCCGCCGGCAACTTTGCAGGAATTGGATCAAGCGCTTGCCAAGATATTCAAAGACGGCGAGATCCCCGGCGCTGCCGTCGCGCTTGTCGAAAACGGCCAGGTGGTCTTCACCAAAGGCTACGGCGTTTCCGACGTGGCGAAGAAGACGGCGGTCACGCCCGACACGGTGTTTCGCGCGGGCTCCATCTCGAAGAGCTTGACGGGCATTGCGATCATGACCGCGGTCGAGGAGGGCAAGCTTTCGCTCGACGGGCGGCTTGCGGACCTCGCGCCGGACGTGAAGTTCGTCAATCCGTGGGAAGCGAGCGATCCCGTACGCCTCGTCCACCTGATCGAGCACACGACGGGGTGGCCGGACATTTCATTGCACGTGCTGACGACAGACGGGCCGGGGTGGACGCTGGCGCGCGGGGTTCAAGAAACAAGCCCCGAATTCGTCAGCCGTTGGCAGCCGGGGCGATTCTCCATCTACAACAACGCAGGGCCCGCGGTCGCAGGCCTGATCTTGGAAAAGGCGACGGGCCAGGGCTTCAACGCCTACATGCGCGAGCGCGTGTTGCGTCCGATGGGCGTGGCGACCGGCGATTTCGATTTGACGCCCGAGATCGCGGCACGGCTGTCGAAGAGCTATGAGACCGACGGGACCGAGACCGCTTTCCAAAACATCATCCTGGGACCGGCGGGTTCGTTCGACGTCAGCGCGAAGGAGCTTGCGCAGCTCGTGCGGTTCTATCTCGGGCGCGGTGCGGTCGACGGACGGCAGATCCTGAAGCAAGAATCGGTCGAGCGCGTCGAGCGCGGCGAGTCCGCGCTGGCGGCGCGCGTGGGTCTTGCGGGCGCGAGCTACGGGCTCGGCAACGCGCCCCTGGTCGACAAGGGCGTAACGTTCCGCGGGCACAATGGCGGGATCGATTCCTTCACGTCCGTGTACGGATATTCGCTGCAGAACAATTCGGGCTATGTGCTGATGGCGAACGGCGGGGAGGGCGTCGATTTCGCGCGGCCGGTCTCACGCCTGGTGCAGGCCTATCTGACGCGCCAGTCGCCGCCGAAGATACCCGCGACTGTTGCGATCGATCAAAAGGAGCTGGAGGGCTATGCCGGACTCTATCGCACGGTGACGCCGTCGAATGCGCTGACGCGGCCGTTTCAAGAAGTGCTTGGGTTGACCATGGTATGGGCCGGCCAAGGCAAACTCACGATCAGCGGCAACGATTTCTTTCCCACCGGCGCGCACGTGTTCCGTCGCGCGGATCGCGACACTGCGAGCCTCGCCTTCGCCGAAGACGGCGGCGAGACGTTCAAGATGTCGGCGTTCACGTCCGCGGTGAAGGAGCCGTTGTGGCGCGCCGGCGTCATCGCGGGCGTGCTGGGGTTGATGGCGCTGGGCGCGGTGATCGCCATTATGATGTCGCCGGTGTGGTTGGTCGCGTGGTTGCGCGGGCGATCGAGCGAACGCAGCGGCGCGTCCGTGCGCTTCCTGCCGTTCTTGGCGTTCGTCGCGATGGCCGTGACCTTCGCCTTGCCGATCGCGTTCGTCGCGTCAGGCAGTATTCCGGCGACGCGTCTGTTGGCGGCGCCCGGGCCGTATTCGATCACGGTGCTGGTGTGCAGCGTTCTGTTTCCGCTGTTGGCCGCGCTCGGGCTCTGGCATGCGCTGCGTGCCGATGGCGCGAATGTCGTCGTGCGCCTTTATGCGGGGCTGACGTCGTTGGCGTTGCTGGTCTTTTCGGCCTACGCGGCGTCGATCGGATGGGTCGGCGCGCAGACTTGGACGATGTGATGGGCCGGCATCGCCCGCCAATCGACGACGACTCTTTCCTTTCGCGGACACGCGCACACATGCGCCCCGCTGCAAGCCTGTAAGCCAAGCCGACCTCAAAGCGCGCGTTAGCGCTTAGGACGCGGTCGCCCAAGCGGGCGGCACCCGCTCCGCTGAACTCGTAAGCCAACAAGCAAAGCGGAGAGAGACATATGTCTACTCAAGTGACGACCGCATTCGTCCAGCAATATGCGGCGAATGTGATGATGCTGGCGCAGCAGAAGGGATCGAAGCTGCGCGATGCCG
Organism: Micropepsaceae bacterium; assembly: GCA_041477875.1. Classification (GTDB taxonomy): domain Bacteria; phylum Pseudomonadota; class Alphaproteobacteria; order Micropepsales; family Micropepsaceae; genus SZUA-430. Next base: position 8,847 of record JBGOVA010000074.1, read on the forward strand.
TGCGCGTCGAAAACGTGACCGGCAAGCAGGCCTTCTTCGATCAGATCGGCGCGACGGCGGCACGCCGGCGCAGCTCGCGGCATTCCGATACGCCGCGCATGGACACGCCGCACGCGCGGCGGCGCTGTTCGCTCGAAGATTTCGACTGGGCCGACATGATCGACCAGGAGGACAAAGTGCGCCTCCTCATCGACCCGACGTCGACCTATGCGAAGTCGGCGGCGAACGCGATGGGCCGGGCGATGGACGAGGTGATCGTCGATGCGATCCGCGGCACCTCGTACACCGGCGAAACCGGCTCGACGGCGGTGACGCTGCCGGCCGGGCAGAAGATCGCGGTCGGTGCTGCGGGCCTCACGATCACGAAGCTGATCTCGGCGAAGAAGCTTCTCGACGCCTCCGACATCGACAACGAGGGCCGCTATATCGCGGTGACGTCGGAGCAGCTTGAAGACCTGCTCGGCACGACGCAAGTGACGTCGGCAGACTACAACACCGTCAAGGCGCTGGTGCAGGGCGAGCTCGAGACATTCCTCGGCTTCAACTTCATCCGCGTGGACGGCCTGCGCATCGACGGGACGAAGATCCTGCCGATCACCGGCGGCACGGACCGCTATTGCGTCGCGTGGCAGAAGGACCAGGTGGTGCTGGGCGTCGGCGCGCAGCCGAGCGCGCGCATCTCGGAACGCGCCGACAAGAACTATGCGACGCAGGTCTTCTATCTGACCAGTGCGACGGTGGCCGCTCTCTGGTGGGCGAGCGACCTGACGCGGCGGGTGAAGACGATCGAGGGATCGACCGTCACGGCCGAACGCATCGCGCGGCTCGAGACCGAGGTCAGAACGCTCGGCGACAACACGAAGGAGCTGAAAGGCTCGATCAACGAGTTGGTGCACGAACTCAGGCGTAACAATTGAAACATTGGCGGAGGGTGAAGGAGTCGAACCCTTAACCCAAAGGTTAGCCTGGTTTTCAGGACGGTTGCCGTCCCACACAGCGCCGGAGGGTGGGGTGTTGGGCCCAAGCGTCGATGATCAAAGGCGTTTCTCCGGGTGGGGCAGCGGAGCGTAGCACCTTGGCGCGCCGGGTGGAAAACCGCCTGCGGAACTTGACAAAACGAACGTTTAAGAAAATACTTAAGTGAATGCTCGGCCATCAAACCTCGATCGAAGGTCTCTTCGCGGCACTCGGCGACCCGACGCGCCGGGCGATCGTCGAGCGTTTGACGGGGCGCGAGGCGACGGTCAGCGAACTTGCCAGGCCGTTCGACATGTCGCTTTCGGCGGTGCATCAGCATTTGGCGCTGCTCGAAGGCGCGGGGCTTATCGTGCGCGAAAAGCGCGGGCGCGAACGCTGGTGCCGGCTCGAGACGAAGGCGCTCGACCGCATCGACAAATGGGTTTCCGAGCGCCGGCGGCTGTGGGAGCGGCGGCTCGATGCACTCGATGCTTATCTTGCAGAGGGCGGCGCTCCCGCGCCGCGAAGGAGGAGGCGCAAATGACGCAAGTATCGACATCCCATCATACCGTGGTCGTGAAGCGGAGTTACGACGCGCCCGCGGCGCGCGTGTTCGCGGCGTGGCGCGATACCGAGGCGCTGCGGCGCTGGCATGTGCCCGGCGAGGGCGGATGGCGCTCGAAGATCCTGAGCCACGATTTTCGCATTGGCGGCGGCAGGCTGATGTCGTTCGGAGCGCCGGGCGACGTTCAATACAAGGAGGATTGCCGCTATGAAGACATCGTCGACAACCAACGCATCTGCTATGCCATGACGATCGCGCGCGACGAGGCGCGCATCACGACGTCGATGGTGACGGTCGAGTTGTTCGCGCGCGGCGACCGCACGTCGCTGACCGTGACCGATCAGTTGGTGATCCTCGACAGCGGCGACACGGCAGGCGACCGCGAGCGCGGCTGGGGCGAGACCCTGGACAAACTGCCCGCCGAACTGGCGCGCAGTGCGTGAGGAGAGGTGAGAGATGACGCACAAACCGGAAGACAGCCCGCTCAGAGTCCGACGCTCCATTCACATCAAGGCGCCGCCGGGCAAGGTGTGGGAGAAGTTCACGAGCTTCAAACTCATGGACAGTTGGTGGGGCTTCCGGACGGGCGATCCCGAAGCCGGCACGTCGAAGGGACAGTGGCTCGACAAGTACGAGCCGCGCGTCGGCGGGCGGATCGAAATGGCGGTGAGCTGGAGCGGAGCGCGCGTCGTTTACGGCGGCGAGATCAAGGTGTCTTCACCCGGCGCAGAGCTCACCTTCGAGAGCGACTGGATCCCCAATCGCGGGTGGAAAGTGCCGACCAAGATGACGCTGCGGCTGACGCCGGCGCTCGACGGCACGCTGGTCGAGATTTTCCACTACGGGTTCGAACGCACGGGCGGCGACGTCGGCGCGGAGCACGCGGGCTACGAAGAAGGTTGGGGGATGACGCAGCTCGCGGCGCTCAAACGGATTTGTGAATCTTAACACCGGCCGGTCACCGGCGCCGCGGCAAGATGTGGCGGCGGTCCTTCCGCTGATGCGGGCGGCGACCGCGCGCGTGTTTGCGATGCTGATGTCGCCCGCGGGCGTCAAAGGCCCGCCGCCGGTGTTCGTGTCGCCGCCGCCGGGGTTGGTGGTCGACCTTCTGGTCATGGCGGCGATGGTCCATGACTGGCGCACGCGTGGACGCCGCATCCCGTCTATATCTACGGCGGCGCGGTGTTGCTGGGTGTGCAGATTCTCTGCCTGCCGTTGAGCGCGACGAGCGGATGGATGGCGATCGCCAGGGCCGTGGAGTCGCTTGCGGGCTGAGTTCACAGGTTCAGGCAAGCATCGCGGCGACCACTGCCTGCAAGTGAACGCGCGCGCAGTCGAGCGCGGGGAAACCGGCGCTTGCCTCGTCGAACGCCAGCGCGAGATCCGTGCCGGCGAGGGCGACAATTTCGACGTGATGGCGTTCGATCATCGCGCGAGCGATTTGGCGCAATCTTTCGACGTCGGCCGGTGCGATCCGGCCGGCGCTCACGATGCCCATGTAAGCGTCGTGGATGAACGTAAGGTCGTGGGGTGCCGGGGGCACGATCTCGACACCGTCAAGGCGGCCGTAGAAGCCCGACTCCATCACGAAGCGCGTTCCCATCAGGCTGATGCGTTTCAGGTTGCGCGCGCGAAGTTCGGCCCTGACGGCGTCGATCATGTCGACGAGCGGCACGGGGCTGAGCCGCGCCAAGATCGGGGCGCAGATGTGAGGCGCGACCGCCGGGATGGCGGCGATGGTCGCGCCGGCGTCGGCCATGCGGCGGATGTGGTCCCCAAGATAGGCGGCGAGTTCGTCGAGGCTCTTGCGGCTTACGCAATCGAGCACGTGACGCGAGTCGGCGTGCGACATCACCAGGCGCGGCGTCACGCCGCGTGCGGCGAAAGCGGCCACGATCTCCTTATAATAATGAACCGTCGCGGCGGGGCCGAGGCCGGCTACGAGACCCAGACATTGCGACGTGGTGCGCTGTTCCATGGCGTCATATTACGTCTTGCCTTTGGCGGCGGCGATCTAATTCGCGGGTTGTGGGCCGGCGTCGAGTTTTACGCCGACTGGCGTGCAAGGCTCTCTTCGATCTCGGTCGCGCCGAGCAGCGTCGAGACGTCGGTGCCGCTGTCGAACACGCGCAGCACGATGTTGGTGACCGTGCGGTGGCTGCGCGGCTTGTAGAGCGTGCGCGGTTTTACGCGCTGCTAACGCAAGGCAAACGCAGCGCGCGCGGTCCCTGGTTGCCTCGATGCGGCGATTTTTTACGATTTGTTAAGGTGAGCCGCGGTGTGCTTAGAGGAACTTCATCGAAGGGTGGTAAGTCTCGCCGCAGGCGCCGTACAGCGCCCTCAAAGGTTTTTGCGCTCGTTATGACGATGTGGTCGGCGTTGCTTCAGCCTGTGTTCGGCCGCGAGATCGAGCCGGGCGACGCCACGTCGATTCCTTCCACGCGCGAACTGCAGATTCATGCGGTGGCCGTGAATGCGCCGATGATCGCGATCAGCGGCGCGGTGTTGTGCGCAGGCGTGGTCGCCGCGTTCTGGACGACGGTGCCGACGTGGCTGCTCATCGGGTGGGCGGGAGTTACCTACACCGCGATGGCGACGGTGCCGTGGCTGCTCCACAATATCGGCCCGCGCGTCTTGAACGATGCCGAGGCGCAGCGCGTCATCAATATCATCGTGGGTCTCAGCGTGTTTCGCGCGCTGGCGTGGGGCGTGGGCGCGGCGCTGTTCTATCAGTATGCGACGCCGATGCAGCTGACGCTGCTGTGCGTGCTGGCGCTCGGCAATGCGATGGGCTCGGGATCGGCGCTGATGTCGATCCCGAAAGCAGCAATGGGATTTGCGCTGTGTTCGGTGCTGCCGCTGGCGCTTGCCTTCTTCATCAGCGGCCGGATCGAGAACATCCTGGTCGGCGGGTTGTTCCTCATATACGCGTTGGGGCTGCAGTCGGCTGCGGGGCGCGTGTTCCAGTTCATCAAGGGCGAAGCGGACTTGCGCCAGGCGCTGCTCGACAAGCAGCAGGAACTGGTGCAAGCGAAGCTCTCGGCGGAGGCCGCGAACCGCGCGAAGTCTGACTTCCTCGCCCATATGAGTCATGAACTGCGCACGCCCTTGAATGCGATCATCGGCTTTTCCGAAACGATTTCGGGCGAGATGTTCGGCCCGGCGGACGCGCGTTACGTGGGCTATGCCAAGGATATCAACCAGAGCGGGCTGCACCTCCTGAGGCTGATCGGCGACGTGCTCGATTTGTCGAAGATCGAGGCGGGCGCGATCACCCTCTATGAAACCGACGTCAATCTGAGCGAAGCGATCGAGGTGGTCAGCCGCCTGGTGCGCGAGCGCGCGCAGAAGGGGCGCCTCACGCTCGAATGGCATTGCGCGCCCGACCTGCCGCGCGTGCGCTCGGACGAGCGGATCGTGCAGCAGATCCTCATCAACCTCGTCACGAACGCGATCAAGTTCACGGGCGAGGGCGGGTCGGTCGTGGTTTCGATCTATTTCGCGCGCGCGGGCGAGGTCGCGCTCAGCGTGCGCGACACCGGCATCGGCATGAAACCCGAAGAGATCGCGATCGCCATGAGGCCGTTCGGCCAGGTGGGACCAAACATGTCCGCGCGCGCCGAGGGCACGGGCCTCGGCCTGCCGCTGTGCCAGCGTTTCGCGCAGGCGCTCGGCGGGTCGCTTGCGATCGAAAGCGTCCATGGCAAGGGCACCACGGTCACCGTGACGCTGCCCGCGAAGTGCGTGATCGCGCTTGCGGCGCCGCGATCGCCCGAGGCGATGCGGGCCTAACTCTCATCTTCATTTGAACCGTCATTGCCGGCGTCGCACGCGCCGGTCGACGCACGCCAACTCGCCGCAGAACATTAGCGCGGACATCGCACGGGGGCGTGACGGCTTTCCCTGTGCGCTTCGACGGCGAAAAGCCGTGTCACCCTTTGAACGGAAGGAACAAAAGCCATGAACAAGTTCTTCGTCGTGCGCCTCGATGAGGACGGCGACTACGTGGACGATTGGGAAGGGGTCGCGGACTCCTTTGCGACGCTGGACGAAGCGAAGGACTTCATCCGCGGCAACGCCGGCACGCATCCGGGCGTCAAGTACATCGCGGCGCAGGCGGTCACGGTCGGCGAGTCGCCGATCCCGCAGGTGAACTTCACCGACGTGGCGTAATGGCCGAGGCGGGCGGGGCGGTAGACGCCGCCCCGCCATCGCAGCTTTCGAAGGAGCTGGCGCGACCGTTCCCAGCACGCGATTTTTGAACAGCGTTCAAAATCAGGCCACGCGGGCGTTTCGAATCAACGATGCGCGTCGCGTATGAATTTTCTCGTGGCGATCAACTGGGTATTCGTGTGTGACGCGTTTTGAAAGATGTGCGTGGTAAGTGTGTGTCACCCTTATTGTGACGGCGACATCAGTCCGTACACTGAAGTTCGCGAATCACTCGCGTTGTGCCTTCACGAGGGGAACTTCCATGCGCTTATTTCGGACAATGCTTGCGGCAGGGTTTGCCGTCTTGATGATGGTTGGTGCCGCCGTTCCGGCAGCGGCCGGGCCGGCGCCCGGCGGTTACGATTGGTCGGGATTTTATGTGGGCGTCGTGGGAAGCGGCGGCCTCTTCACTGTCGAACAAGAAGACTATTGGTGCGACTTGGCTTGTAACGCACCGACGCTGCAGGATTGGGACGCGTCGATCGGCGTTCAGGGCGGCTTCAACTGGCAGAACGGCAATTTGGTGTTCGGCGTCGTCGCCGATTGGAGCACCGGATTCGAGCAGAAGGAAAAGGTTCTCTACAACGCCGATCCGGACGGCGTGGATTGGGAAGCCAAGTGGAATTCCTACGGCACAATCCGCGGGCGCGCGGGGCTTGCGACCGGCGACGCGCTGATCTTTGTGACCGCAGGCGTTGCGATCGCCGACGTGGACTATAGCGCGACGGAGTTCGCGGACGGCGCCACCGACTGCCTGACCGACGACTGCGCCTCGGTCAACGACACACTCGTCGGATTTGCCGGCGGTGCGGGCATGGGCTTCCCCGTCGCCAACAACGTGCACGTGACGCTGGAGTATCTCTACATCGGCATGCCGTGGGAGAAGGATCGCTACTCGACGGCGAACGCGAACGCCACGGACGAGTATGTGTCTTGGACGACGAGCGCTCAGTTGGCACGCGTCGGCGTGGTTTGGGAATTCAACTGACTTAGATGTGATTCGCGTGCGTGAAGAGGGGTGGCCGCCCTGTGCCGCCCCTCTTTGCTTTTTACTTTTGCTTCAGTTGCCGATTTTGAGACCGTGCCTTGTCGCGACGGCCACGAGTGTGTCCATCGCCGGGTTGACGGGCGCGACTTCGCGGTCGACGTCGATGAAGAATTTCGAAGCGCCCTCGCGCGAAGTCATCGAGATCATCTCGCCGCCGCCTTTGCCGAAGCGGAACCAATGCGTGGTCCCTGCGGGCAGATGGACGAGCGTGCCGGGGGCGGCGGTCAACGTCTTGTCTTCCATACCGAACGCGATCTCGCCCTTCGTCACATAGAACGATTCATCCCAGTCGTGGGAATGCGGCGGTGGGCCTGAGCCCTCGGGCCCGCGCTGGAAGAAGATTTCGTAACCGCCCGTGCGCGCGCCCGAGGCGAGCACCGTGATGTGTTCGCCAACGATGTTGAGCGTGCGGTCGTAATCCTTCGGCGCGACGACGAACGGTTTGGGCGGCATGTCCGTGCTCTCCTGAGTTTGATCGCACACGATAGCGCGCGGGCCTGCGCGGCTGCAATCGCTCGAATGCGCCTTCGCCGGCGGGCGTCCTCCCCGATGCCGGCATTTTCTTCAACGAAAGGAAAAGTCATGAACGGCACCAAGGTTTGGTGGCAGTCGAAAACTGTCTGGGGTTCGATCATTGCGCTCGTGGCCGGCGCGGCGACGCTGGCGGGCGTGAAGCTCGACGCGACGCTGCAGGATCAGCTTGCGCAGTTGCTCTCGGGCGCGGGCGAGATCGTGGGCGGGGCGCTCGCGTGGTACGGGCGCGCGAAGGCGACGGGGGCAATCGGCTGGAGCAAGCAGCCATGAGGACCGTCATCAACGTACAATTCGCGGTGTTCGCGGCGATTGCGCTGACGGCGTGCGCGCTGCTGGCGCCGCTGGGCCGAGACGATGAGGCGCGGCGCGCGGCGAAGGTGACGCTTGCGGCGTACGAGACGACGCAGCAAGCGATCCTGATTTACGGGCGGTTGCCGACTTGCGATCCGGAAGCCGGCGCGATCCGGCTCTGCAAGGACCGCGCAGTCTGGACGAAGATCAAAATCGTCGAGGCGGCGGCGACGAAGGCGATCGCGGAGGCGACGCCCGTGCTCAACGGGGCAGAGGCCGATGCCGGGCAGCTTGTCGCCGCGCTGATGGCGATCGAAAACGTCAAGGACGCGGTGAGCGACGCGCAAACAAAGCTTAAGGGAGACGCATCATGAGCGCAGCGGCCGTCATTGCATTGCTGGGCGAGGTGATCGCCAATTTGCCGGCTGCGATCACGACGGGACAACAGGTGATCCAGCTCGTGAACGACGGGTACCGGCAGCTCTCCGACGCCGTTGGGGGCCGCGAAGCGACGCCCGAGGAGATCAACGCTCTCGTCGCGAAGATCGTGGCGAACAGCGCGGCGATCCAGGCGATCGCCTGACAAGTATCCTCTCTCTCTCACTCGAAGTGGGAGGGGGGGACCAAGCCAGCAGGGAACGTCGGTGGCGGTGAGCGCGCGGGGGGCGCTCTTCTTGCGCGCGGAATGAGATAATGTAAGCGCATGAGCGACATCGTCATCTCCCCCGTCACGCGCGCGGCGTTCCCTGCGATCTGGGCGATCTTGGAATCGACTGTGCGCGAGGGCGCGGTTTACGCGCTCGAGCGCGACATGACGTTCGACCAGGCGCGCGACTATTGGTTCGGGGCCGGCAATCATGTCTTTGTCGCAACGGAAGGCGGGACGGCGGTCGGCAGCTATTATGTGCGGGCCAACGCGCGCGGCGGCGGGGGGCATGTCGCCAATGCGGGGTTTGTTACGGCGCCTCAACATCGTGGGCACGGTGTTGCGCGCGCCATGGGCGAACACTGCGCCGTTCAGGCGAAAGCCCTCGGTTTCAAGGCCATACAGTTCAACTTTGTGGTCGCCAGCAATGTCAGTGCGGTGCGCCTGTGGCAGGCGTTGGGTTTCGCAATCGTAGGTACGCTTCCGCGTGCGTTCGCCCTACCGACCGGGGAATTGTCCGACGTCTTCGTCATGCATCGGTTCCTGTGAGTTCGGCTCGACGGCGGGGTCGTACGCTTTGCGTGCGGCCCTATGATTGATGGTGTCGCGCCGGACGAGACGACGCGGACGACGAGATTGAGCGCAGGAAGGAAAAGCACGCGCGGCCATGCGCGAATAAGCAGCCGTTACCCGTCGGCCGGTACGATCTCGCTCCAGTGCACGACGACGCCGGGAACGCGCAGCGTCGGCTTCTGATCCGCGTGGGGGTGGCAGAGGTGATGGGCGACGATGCCGGCGTCGACCGTTTCGACGGGCCAGAATTCGTACACGCCGATCCGGGCGAAGGGGCCGTAGTTCAGTTCGGCGCTGTAACGCACGCAGCGCACGCGGCCGTCGAACAAGCCTACCGCATCGAGATCGTTGAAGCCCGCGCCGCGAGTCAAGATCAGATTGCAGTCGAGCGTGGGCAGAAGCTCGTTGCAGTGCTTGCCGAGAAAAGATTCGCGCGGCAAGCTGCGTTGGCGCCCGGCCGCGGCGTCGCTCTTGACGAGGACGCCGGTGCTGACCGCCAAG
>JBGOVA010000195.1:0-8328 GCA_041477875.1 Micropepsaceae bacterium
ATGAACTCGGTCCGCTGCGCCCGCGTTCCGCCATTTTGCAGGGCTTCTTCGCTGCCGCATTGAATCCTCAAACCCTGCTTTTCTTGAGTGCGTTCTTCCCACAGTTCATCACGTCGCGCGGATCGCTTGGGCTGCAACTTCTTGTTCTCTCAGTGACGTTTCTGATTTTGGGCATTGCGGTAAATGGCTGCTGGGCGCTATTGGCAAACCAGTTTCGCAATGTGCTCGCGACACATGGGAAGCTACGCAATTGGATCACCGGCGCTTTTCTTGTTGCTGCCGGCTTAGGGCTTGCGGCGGTACGGATCGTTCAGTGACGCGACGGGAAGACAAGGTGTCCCGCTTGCAACCAATCGGATTAAAGTATTTTCAGGTCGCGTCGAGATTTCGTTCAGCTCGTGTATTGATTACGCCAGGATGACATCCGCGCTTACGTGGGCCCCCGCAGTCGCGCATCCAGGCGCCTCCTGGGTTCACTGCAGACTAAGGCCTTCTTGCGCAAGAGTGCGTGCGACGGCGGGGCGCAACCTGACGCGCGCGATCAAATCCGTCCATGCGGGAGCGGTTGTTTTCATGTCGAGGCCTATCCTCGTCCCCCAATAATAGAACACCAAAAGATAGGGCTCAACGATCGAGTAGCTCCCTGGTACGGCCCACTCCCGGCCATCCGACAGCAGGCTTTCAATATAGGCGTATTGCTCTACAAGATTCTGCTTTCCCTTCGCGTTGACGGCCGCAAAGAGGCTCTGGTCAGATAGAAAACGTTCCGCTCGCCAGATCTGGCCGAATGACATCGCGTGCACGTTGCTCGCAAGCCAGTTCATCCACTCGATGCATCGGGCTTCGCCAATAGGGTCCGCCGGCAAAAGGCCCACTGAAGGGTTGGTGCGAGCAAGAAAAAACAAGATCGCATGTACTTCCGTCAGAAGATTCGGCGTACCGCCGATCCTACCTGGGACGCCAAGCAATGCGGGAACACGTCCCTTTGGATTGATCGCCCGCCACTGTTGGCTAGCTGTCTTTCGAGCTTCAACAGGGCCGGAGGAGTTAACGACCTCCAGCTCGTACCGAATCCCGATCTCCTCAAGGACGATGTGCGCAGCCAATGAGCACGCGCCAGGAGAATAGTACAGTTTTAGCATTTGCAATCACTCCGGGCCATGGACCAGCTTTCGCTGCCGTGGTCGATCGTTTTGCATTGAGCGGCCGCCAGCGATAGAGCGCGATAGGTTGCGTAGCGTCTGTCGCTTTGGGCCGTTTCCTCAGCTGGCGATAACATCAATTTCCACCGTCGCGCCGAGCGGTAGCGCGGCCACCGCTACAGTCGTGCGCGCTGGGAACGGCGGATCAAAGGCTCGCTCATACACCGCATTCATTGCGGCGAAATGCTTCATGTCGATAAGGAAGACGCTAGTCTTGACAACGTCCGCAAAGGACTTGCCGGCAGCTCGCAATACGGCCAGCACATTGGCCAAAATCTGCTCCGTCTGCGCCGCGACGTCGCCGTCAATGAGCTTTCCCGACTTTGGATCGAGCGCAATCTGACCGCTCAGAAAAACGAAATCACCTACGCTCACCGCCGCGGAGAACGGACCCACTGATGGTGCAACCTCGTTCGAGGATATGGTCCGTCGTGGCATCGAAGCACCTCAGTTTGCCCTAGCTCGCCCCGCGTATTTCGCGCGGTTTGCCAAGTGTCCATGTACGTTCAGAACGCGACAACGGCAGCCCTTGGCTAGTCCCCAGTCGGACGGACCCCTGCCAAGGCGATCATCAGCATTGCCGTTCGTTCGGGCGCCCGAGTTCGGTGTAGGACACCCTTCGGCACCGTAAAGGCCTGATTGGGAAGCAACTCGACGCTCTGTCCGTCTTCGACATCGACGATTAGTCGACCGTCTACGACGTAGAAAAATTCATCTTCCGCGTCATGCTTGTGCCAGTGAAATTCGCCTTGCACGACGCCGATTCGAACCACCGAGTCGTTGACTCTGCACAGTGTCTGGTTGAACCACTGGTTAGTTGCGTCGGTGCGAATTTTGTTCACGTCGATGACATCGAGAAAACCAAATTTGACGTCCGTTTTAATAACGTAGTCTCGATCCGCCATTTTGGTCCCCTGATTGCGATCCCATCTCGATGTGGATGAGGCAAGTCAGAGACTATGCCATGGTTTCGTCACTTTGCCAAGTAACGAATCAAGCTGGGCGATTGGCTCCGATGAGCGCCAACAGGGATCCCAGTGGGGGCAGAAGGAAGATACTTCGTCGCTTGGCAAACTAACGAAGTGATGCTAGTCAAGGCTGATGAAGGAGCCGCGACCGCTCGCGATTACGATGGGAGATCCAGCGGGGATCGGCCCTGAAATTGTGGTTAAGCTCTTTGTGGAGGGCTTTGCGCAAGTGAAAAGGCCTCGCTTTGTCGTAGGCGATATGCCGCGCCTTGAGCCAGTGATTCGCCGTCTCGGTGCGCCCTCTCTGGTGAAGGACGGAAGGTTTTTGTTCTCCAAAGGATACGGCGTTGCAGACATCGAGACAAAGAGGCCGGTGGACCCCAGGCGCACGTTGGTTCGCGCCTACTCAGTTTCCAAGTCCTTCACGGCCACGGCGGCGATGCAGCTGGTGGAAGCCGGCAAGCTCACCGGTTGCCCCAGCTGACGCGTCTCCGGCCACGGTGAATTGCGACGAACGATTAGGTGCGATTGGTGCGCGGGCGATCACGTCGTCAACAACGTTGAGAATGCGAAACCGTCGGCCGCACGCCATTTGGTCATACACGAAATCCAAGGACCATCTGGCGTTCATCTTGGCTTCGACGAGGATGGGTGTGCGTGTACCAACCGCTCTACGCCTGGCACGGCGCTTGCGCACGGTAAGACCCTCCTCGCAACACAGGCGATAGATGCGATTTCTGCCGGATGGCTCGCCCTCCCGGCGCAACAAGACAAACAGGCGCCGATAGCCGAAGCGCCGCCGCTCGTTCGCGAACTCGCGCAGACGCGTGCGCAACTGCGCATCGTCCGGCCGACGCGAGCGGTAGCGGACCATCGTGCGATCGGCACCGGTCAGGAAACAGGCCCGGCGCTCGCTCATCTGAAGGGCCGACTTCAGATGAGCGACAGCCTCGCGCTTGGCGGCGGGCCCTACCATTTTTTTGATAGAAGTTCCTTCAATGCCGCGTTGTCGAGCATGCTGTCGGCAAGGAGCTTCTTCAGCTTGCCATTCTCATCCCCAAGCGAGCGCAGACGCTTGGCGTCGGACACGTCCATCCCGCCAAACTTCGCTTTCCAATTGTAGAAAGTCCCTTCGGAAATCGCGTGCTTGCGGGCCAAGTCCGCCGCCTTCGCACCCGCCTCGCTCTCGCGCAAAATTGCGATGATCTGCTCTTCCGTAAACCGCTTCCGCTTCATTCGTCCGTCCTTCCATGGGGCCGGACTCGAATTCCTTCTGGAGGAAATTCTCAGTGGCAGGTCAACCCGTATGACGTTCACGAAATGTACGACTTTCGGAGGCGAGTTCGCATTAGACTGACAGCACCGTAGGCAGTCTAATACGAACCCCTAGTAGTTTATTTTCCCGCTGAGCGGCGTTAGCAGCCGACTGCACCCACCGCCATCGCAGCCTGGTCAGCCGCGTTCTGACGAGGCGAGATGCCAAGCCGCGAAGGCATCGTTTCGGCGCCTGGGTGCGAATCGCAGAGCATGCAGAATCGAAACACGGACATGCGGATGAGTCGGATTTCGCGAACCTCGCGCAATGCTTGCGTGTGTCGAAACGAGCTCTGCGGTCTCGTAGAAAAATAGCCGCCATCTCTTGCTCGCATTCGAGCACGGACGCACGAACGCTGTGGCTGAGCCTCGAACATGGTTACTGCACATCTGCGAGCGCTTCCTGATATGATGTGCGAAAATTCACGGGGCACGCGGGACCAAGCTTTATGTCGCTCCAGCACAGCGGCGGACAGAATCCGAACGGGGGAGCGCGTCCAAGCGACCGCGGCTCGCCCCGTCTCGTCACCGTCGCCTTTATCGATGTCGTCAACTCGACCGGGTTGATCGACGACGATCTCGATGGCGCGCTGAGCGCGCTCGATCACGTTCAGGAAATCGTCAAAACAGCGATCCATCAATACGGCGGAATGGTCGCCCGCGTTCAGGGCGACGGCATCATGGCGATCTTCGGCGCGCCCGCGCCGTTGGAGAACCACGCACTGCACGCCTGCTGCGCGGCGCTGCGGATACGCGAAGCCTTTCGCGCGCTGGCGCGGGCGTCGGGCGGCCATGCCCTGCGTGAAGTTCGTATCGGCGTGCATACCGGCACCCTTGTCACGCGCACCCGCACCAACGATTTCGGCATCGACTACGACGTGGTTGGCAAAGACGCGCACATCGCCGCCAAGGTGCAGGGCAAGGCCCGCGAAAACACGGCTTTCATTTCGCGCGTGACGTTCGACCTTGCGGGACCCGCTGTGGTCGCAACGCCGATGGGAAGTTTGCAGATTGCGGGTGTGCCTGCACTTCCCATCTACGAACTCGAAGCGATCAATCTCAATTTGGACATCGATCGCGTCTTCGAACGCGGTCACATCACGCCGCTCGTCGGCCGCGATGGCGAACTCGCCCGTCTCGCGGCGAAACTCGACGCGGCCGCCACGGGGGAGGGCGCCGTGATCGCGGTCGTCGCCGGAGCGGGCGTCGGCAAAAGCCGCCTTCTCTATGAGACGTCCAAGAGGGCCCGCGCGAAGGGTTTTCGCATTGCCGAACTGCGCGGCATGTCCGTCCAGAAACACACACCGTTCGGCCCGATCAACGGACTGACTCGAAGCCTCTTGGGGCTGAAACCAGACGCCGGGCGCCACGACACCTTGTCTTCCCTCCAGGCCACCCGGCTGCCCGAACGGCTGCAAAGCGCAGTCCTCGAACTGAGCGGCATGCCGCCCGATGACGCCGAGTGGGCCGAACTCAACGCGGCGCTGCGCCGTCGCGCGCTGCTTGAAGGCGTCGTGGCGCTCGTCGAACACGCGGCTCGCGCCCAGCCTTGTCTCGTCATTGTCGAGGACGCGCAGCATCTCGACTCGGAAACGGTGGATGTCCTCGATCTGCTGATGCGGCGCTGCGCCAAACTCCCTATCGTTTTGGCGGTGACCGTTCGCAGTGACGCGCGCAGCTTTGCCCTCAGGGTCACCCAGGACATCGTCGAACTGACGCCCCTATCGCCCGGCGAAGCGCGGAAGTTCTGCAACTTGCTGGCCGCCGGGACCGAGATCACCGAAGCCGCCATCGATCGCGTGATCGCCGAAGCCGCTGGAAATCCGATGTTCCTGCAGGAGATGATGCGCGAGCTGCAAAAGGCGGGCGGCGGCAAGGCAACGCCGATCGGCGTGGCGAACCTCGTCCATGCGCGCGTGGGCGCGTTGAGCGATCGCGCCCGGGACGTGATTCAGGCCGCCGGCATCTTGGCCGAAAGCATCGACCGACAGGTCCTCGCGTTGACCGCGGGCATTGGCGAGGACGCGCTCGCCGACGCGCTCGACGAACTCGATCGCCAGGATCTGATCGACGCGACGCGACCCGGCGTCGTGTCGTTCCGCTACCAAGTGTTCCGCGACGCCGTGCTGAACACGCTGCTCGCCGGTCGCAAGGTCGAAATTCACGCGAGTGCCGTGCGCGCTTATGAAGCGACCGCGCAACGCGACGCCAGCACGTTCGAACGCCTCGCCTATCACTCCGAATTGTCAGGCAACGTGGCGGGCTGCTTGGGCTACATATTGGAAGCCGCGCGCCTCGCCGTGCGTAGTTGGTCGCTCAAGACCGTCCGCGCGCTCTACGCCTGGGCGATGCGTCTCGATGCGCCGCCGCAATTGGCGCCGATGCTGGCGGCAATCGCGAAACAGAGCTTCGACGCGCTCCAGCAATCGGGCGACAGCGAGTACCGCAAGGCTCTCGACTTCGTGGTCGAGCACGCGAGCAAGACGGGCGATCGGGAGTCCGAGGCGCTCGCGCGTGGACATTTGGCGTTGCTCGATTGGATGCAGGCACGGCTCGAAGACGGGCTCATGCAGGGTGAAATCGCGATGGGTTTGGCGCGCGAACTGGACAGCCTATCGCTACGCTCGATCGTGCAACCTCATCTCGCGAATATCGAGCACGCGCGCGGCAACATCGCTCGCGCGATCGAATTGCACATGGATGTCGTGACGGCCGTCGTCGAGCGCGGTCTCGAACACGAGACCTTCGGCCGCATGATCCTGCCCAGCGTCCGCTCGCGTGCGTTTGCCGCCTGGTTGATGGCCGAATGCGGACGCTTCGAAGAAGCGCAGACCGAGATCGAGAAAGGCGAAGCTGCACTGAAGAAAGTCGACCAGCCCTATACTCGCGTTCTGCTCAACGCCGCGCGCGGCATCCTGGCGATCAGGCGCGGCGCGCCGCAGGACGCGATCGCGCCGCTCGAGGAAGCGCACGAATCCTGCTTGGCTCTTTATTTCTATGTGATGGAAGCTGGCGTCGCCGGCTGGCTTGCGACCGCGCTCGTGCTCGTGGGCAGGCCGCGGGAGGCGTTGGCGTGCGCATCCGGATCGATCGACAGCGGACTCTATCGCCACGCCGGCCGCTACAGTTGGGTCTACGTTCACCAAGGCCTGGCCGAAGCGCAATTCGCGCTCGGCGAGACCGCAGCGGCGCTCAAGACGATCGAGCGGGCGATCGAGATCGCCGAGCAAAGCAAGGAGCCCATTCACGTCGCTCAAGCGGTTTTCGCACGCGGCCTCATGCGCGTGGGCTTGTGCGAGGTCGAGACGGGATCGCAGGACATCGCGACCGCGCTGGCGCTCGCGGAAAAGCACGGCCTCGCACCGTTGGCCGCAGAGTGCCGACGCGCATTCGCCCAAATCGCGGCCAAGCGTTCCGGTAAAGCCGCGGAATAGGTGCGCCGCTATATCGGCGTCGGCGTAAACCGCACGCCGAGACTATAGGGCAGGTTGAGGTTCGGCACCGTCTCCCCGCTCGATCCCGCCGCGCGGCGCAGCAGCGGCAACTGCGCGCTCGCCCTCAGCATCTCGCGCAGGAGCAGCAGCCCGATATTCTCACCCCAGCAGTGATGCAATGCCGTGCGGTCGGGCGACGCATCTTTGGGTCCGCCGGGATGCGGTGCCGCCGGATTCTTCGGTCCCCCGAACGTCAGATAGTTCGAACGATTGCGTTCGAGAGAGAACTCGTTCGGCGCCGCCTCGTTGTTCGGCGGACCGAACACGCGCCAATCGACATTGGCGGCCACAACCATCAACACGACAAGGTCGCCTTCCTCGACTGTGCCGCCCGAAGGCAATTTGCTCCAGTTGGGGTTGGCGGGATCGGCCTTCACGGTCCGGAATTGAACCGCACCTGCGGGGTTCAGCCGCAGTGCCTCTTCGACGAAGAGATCGAGCTGTGCGTCGTTGGCGCCCGCGGCGTGCGCCGCGAGGTCGATGTTGCGATCCAAAACCAATTCCATCACGCGCGCGAACGGCGAACCGACGTTCACCGTCAGCGCGCCCAGAAGATCGGTCAGGGCCATGCGCGTGCGCCGGAAGTTCTGCGCCTCCGCGGCCGGGCCGCCCGTCCAGTTCTTCACGAGATGCGCCAGCAGGTTGTTCGCACCCGACGGCTGCGCGCGCTCGCGCGCGATCAGCTGATCGATATGCTGCTGCAATTCGAGCGCCGCCTGGCGCGCCATCGCCGCCAAGTCGCTGCGCCGCATGATGTTCGTGAAGACCTCCGCAAAGCAGAACCGCGTCCACGTTTGCATCGTGATGTAGGGCGCGACCGAGAGCGGTACCTCCGGCGCCTTCATCAACCATTGCTTCGGCGCTTCCGCCGCGTTCGAACGTCCGTACTTGGCCGCGATCGCGACGGGCGTCAGCCAGGGCGGCGCGCTGATGCCGAAGAAGCGGTTGGCAAACAGGAACGGGATGTAGAAGCCCAAGTCCTGCAGCAGATCCATCCGCCCCGAGGGTCCCACGCGCATCAAGACCTCGCGCGCCTTCCTCGCGGCGAACTGCGCCATGTCCTGATGCAGCTGCGGGAGGTTGTTGTCGGCGAGACTCTTGTAGGCCGCGAACAGCAGTTCGACGCGCGCTTGGCGATCCGGATCGTTTTCCGCCAGGCCGATGATGACGTCGTCGCCCGTCAGCTGGCGCCCGATGTCGAGATAGTGCTTCTCGGTGAAGATGCTGGGCGTGGTCTGCGCATACGCGATGTCCGCGTGCCGGCCCAGGAACACGACATTGCGTTGCGCCGTCCCCCCGGGCGCTGGCAGCGTCAGCACCAAGCGTACGGTGGCTGCCGACGGCGTCGCC